>JBAUNU010000516.1:0-4253 GCA_049579405.1 Methylocella sp. | reverse complement strand
GGAAATTTCGATGTGCTAGAGACACTGCATGCTGCAGCCGGGGACGGCGACGACCGTCAAGGAAACGGGGGCTGCCGGGTGAAAGCTCGACGGCCTTTTTCGCTATAGACAGTGTCCGCAATTAAAGCCGTTCGCGCCGCGTGGCTATACCCTTTCGATCCATTCACTCTCTGGGAGGAACACCATAATGGCACAGTCACCAAAGCATCCTGCGGGTGAGCATCATCACCAGGCGGCCGCTCACCATCACGCCGCCGCACATCATCATCATCAGGCGGCCCATCACCACGATCTCGGCCAGCATGACGACGCTAAGAAGCATGCAACCGCGGCTCATGAACACAGCGAACTCGCTCACAAACATACCACGACTGCCCACGGTCATTCTCATAAATGACGACGGGCGGAAGGCGGAAGGGGCGGCGGGGCCGTCTCGCGGGATACGAGGACGTGAACGGCGCCGCGCCTGCGGGATGATCCGGCGATGTGCTAGACGTTTCGGCCTCCGTATGAACCCCGCGCTACCGCCCCTCCCCCGCTGCCCAAAGCGCCTCGAGGCCCACGCGATAGGTTGGAAAGGCGAGCTTTACGCCTAGCTCGTCTTTCAGCTTGCGGTTCGACACCCGTTTGTTCTCGGCATAAAAACTCCGCGCCAAAAGGCTCAGATTGGCGGCTTCGGCGTCCTGTTCGGGCGGCGGCTCGATTCCCATCAGCATCGCCGCGTATGTGATAACGTCCTGCGGCGGCGCCGGAGCGTCGTCGCTTACGTTAAACACACCGCCCGGGCCCTTGTGGGCCAAGGCGGCGTCAATCGCGCGAGAAATATCCTCGACATGGATGCGATTAAAAACCTGGCCGCGCTTGACGACGCGCTTCGCGGTGCCTGCCTTGAGATTGAGGAGCACGTTGCGGCCGGGACCGTAGATTCCGGCAAGCCGCAGGATATATACTTTCTTGTCGCTGTCCTTGCCGATCGCGGCCCAGGATTTCTCGACCTGTAGCCGCGCCAGTGAACGTTCCGAGGAGGGCGCCGGGATTGATGTTTCATCGACCCATTCGCCCCGCGCGTCGCCATAGACGCCGATCGTCGAGAGGTAGACAATCTTCTGCTGGCGCCGGAGGTTCGCGATGCGGTGGCCAAACCACGCCAGCACGGGATCGGCCGAGACGCCGGGCGGGACCGAGACGAGGATAACATCGGCTGAGGCAACCCGCTCCGCGATGGCTGCGTCTTCGCGCTCGGGGCCGAACATGAACGTGTCGATATTTTCGCTCGCCAACTCGCCGGTTTTGGCGGGCGCGCGCACGGTGCCCGCGATGGCGTCGAACGAACTTCCCGAGCGGGCAATGAAATGACGCGCGCAATAGCCTAGACCGAATGCGAAGAGATTCATGGCGGCCGGCCTTCTTTCAAATCAACCGCACTCACGGTCATGGCTCGCGCGGGCTCGCGCCGGTTTCCGCCGCCCACTCGGCTTTGACCATTTCGTCGGCCTCACCGGGAAGGTAGCGCCGCTCGAATTCAGCCAGATCATCCTCCGGAACAAGCCGGCCGAGCGCCCACACCGCCATCGCCCGCACCAGAGCCGAAGGGCTTTTCAGCTTCTCCGCGACTGACCCGGCGAGCGCCGGATCGCCGCTATTGCCCGCCGCGATCAAGACATTGCGCGTAAACCGGTCATAACCAATTCGCTTGACCGCGCTTCCCGTGAAAAGCGCCCGAAACGCGGCATCGTTAAGGCGAAGCAAATCGGCGATTGGGGGGGCGGAGAGCTCTTCCCGCGCGCAAAGCTTTGTTTCCCGCGCCGTTGCCGCGAATTTGTTCCAGGGACAGACGGCAAGACAATCGTCGCAGCCAAAGATGCGGTTTCCGATCAGCGGCCGGAACTCGCGGCCAATAGGGCCGTTGTGCTCGATCGTGAGATAGGAGATGCAACGGCGGGCATCGAGCACATAGGGACGCGGGAAAGCCTTTGTCGGGCAAATGTCGAGGCAGGCTTGGCATGTGCCGCAATGATCCGGCTCCGGCGAGTCGGGCGCGAGCGGCAGATCGGTAAAGATGGAGCCCAAAAACAGCCAGGAGCCGAGCTCGCGCGAAACCAAGTTGCTGTGCTTGCCGGCCCAGCCGAGACCAGCCGCCTGGGCCAGCGGCTTTTCCATGACCGGCGCGGTATCGACGAAGACCTTGACGCCACCTCCCTTGGCTTGGGTGACGAGCCAGGCGGCGAGCAGCTTGAGCCTTCCCTTGATAACGGCATGATAATCGCGGCCTCTCGCGTAAACGGAGATATTTCCGGCCGATTTCCGCGCAAGCGTGGCAAGCGGATCGCCAGCCGGGCCATAATTCATGCCTAGCATGATGATGCTCGCGGTGTCGGGCCAGAGCGTGCGCGGATCGGAACGCCGCGCTTGCGTTGCGGCGAGCCAGTCCATGGAGCCCGCCGCGCCGGAGGCAAGCCAGGCGCCAAGTCTTTCCGGCGCATCGGGAATGGCGCCCGGATGAGTGATGCGGCAGACGTCGAAGCCGCGCGCGCGCGCCTGCTCACGCAACATCAGCTTAAAATCCGGGCCTAGAAATCGAGATCCGCGTAGATCGGGTTCGGGCAGAAGCCCGGCAGCCGGTCCGCGAGCAGCGGGCGGAACGACGGACGCGATTTTACCCGGGCGTACCAGAGCTTTGCCGTCTCGTTCGCTTCCCATGGCACGTCGCCCAGAAAATCCACGCAGGACAGATGTGCCGCGGCGGCGAGGTCGGCATGCGAAAGCCGGTCTCCGGCGAGCCAATTCCGGTTGCCCGCCAGGTAACCGATATAGCGCAAATGCGTGCGGATATTGACCCGCGCCGCATGCACCAGATCCATGTCGGGCCCGCCGCCGCCCTGCTCGCGCGGCATAAACCGTTTATAGACCTTTTCGGTGACGAGCCAATTCGTGACTTCATGGAAGAATTTTTGACTGAACCAATCGAACAGCCGGCGCGCCTCCGCGCGGGAACCCGGATCCTCGGGCAACAATCTGTGTCTGCCCAAGGCAAGGCCGCGGGTCTCGTCGAAATATTCGGCGATCGGACCGGGGCCCGAGACGACCGTTCCGGACTCTTCAACGAGAACCGGCGTTTGCCCGGCCGGGTCGAGGATGAGGAAATCCCGCCTGCGCTCGAACGCGTTTTCTTCGATGAGTTCCGGCTTGATGGCATATTCGGCCAGGAGCAGCCGCACGAATCGCGAATGCGGGCAGAGGGGGTGATGATAAAGCGTGATCATTCGGCTGTATGTTTGGCATGTTCGGGAGCAATCGGGATCGGGACGGACAACCGCCGAAGGTTAAAGGTTTATGCAAACCGGCGGGGCAGCGTTCGGAGTATGGAAGGAGTAATCCCAATTTAAGGTAAAAACTTGGTAAACGCCGCGTGCTCGCGGCCGCGGCCAAGCTGGGTCGCCCCACGACTCACCGCGGTCAGGGACTTGCAAGGGGGCAGCGGGAGTTGCGGCCACGTGCGGGTAAGACGCATGAGCGGCAATCGGCCCATGACATCAACGACGCCGATGGCCTTGCTCTTCTCACCGAAGCCGGGTTCTTCCGAGAGGTTCGCGTCAAAAAGCCCTGCGGCCATGCGAGTGCGGGCGCCGATCGGCGGGCGCAGCCAGCTCATCGGTATCTCGAGCTTTCAAACCATATGCGCGGCGTCATGAAGACGTTTGGACTCGTCGTGCCAAAGGGCGGCGGCCGGATTTTCGAGACCGATGTCGCCACCCTACTCGCGGGACAGGAGGCGCTGGCTTCGATCATCTCCGGATTCGCCGAGCTACCGGTTCCTGGGATTTGTACGTGCGAAAGGGCCGGATTCAAAAAGGTCCGAGCCGCAGGCACAGGGCATCACGTCGTGCGCCGGGAACTCGCTTGACGTTCCTTTTCGGGGTGGTTGGGAATGCTGCCACCCAGCGTAACTCTCAGCGCATCGCGAAAATTCGAACTGAGACAACACCCGGCGATTGGCGCGCGCGCGGCGCGGCGCTATATCTAAGGCACGAGGAGGTAGGATCATGGCTGCCACGGCAACAAAAATCATTCTGGATACGCCGGCCCCGGATTTTTGGCTTCCCGGCGCCGATGGCAAAACCTATGCGCTGAAAGACGTGGCGGGCGAAAAGGGCACGGTGATCGTCTTCATTTGTAATCATTGCCCCTACGTGAAAGCGGTGATCAGCCGGCTCGTCGCGGATGCCCGGCTGTTGTTGGCGGAGGGCATTGGC
>JBAUNU010000515.1:0-6123 GCA_049579405.1 Methylocella sp. | reverse complement strand
CCATCATCACCGGATAAGGCACTTCCGAAGGCAATGGAATCCGGGTGATTTTCGCCGTCATCTTGGTATGATCGACCTCGTAATAATCCGGGACGTCGCGTTCGGCGAGTCGCTGGGCCTCCAGAACGAGGATGATCTGGCGCGAACTCTCCTTGAGCTCGATCCTATCGCCGACCTTCACCTGGTGGGACGCAATATTCACCCGGCGGCCATTGATCTTGACATGGCCGTGATTGACGAATTGGCGCGCGGCAAAAACGGTCGGAACGAATTTGGCGCGATAAATCACGGCATCGAGCCGGCGCTCCAAGAGCCCGATCAGATTGTCGCCGCTATCGCCCTTCATGCGGATCGCTTCGGCATAATATTTGCGGAACTGCTTTTCCGAAATGTTGCCGTAATAGCCTTTGAGCTTCTGCTTGGCCTTAAGCTGGGTGCCGAAATCGGACAGCTTGCCCTTGCGGCGCTGCCCGTGCTGGCCCGGCCCATATGCGCGCCGGTTGAAGGGGCTTTTCGGACGGCCCCAAATATTCTGGCCCATCCGGCGGTCGATTTTATACTTGGCTTCGGCGCGCTTCGTCATCGCGTCTCCTCTTAAAGCGTTGCGCCGGAAAAAGGACACCCGCGCGGCAGCGCGCCGTGTCACATCGCGTCCTCCCGCCCGCGAGGGGGACGAACGCGCCCTCCTCTGCCAAGCCCCCGGTGCGTCTGCGACGGGACCAGCCCGCCGCAAAGTCTCGAAGCAGCAAGCAGCAGAACGGGACGCCGTCGCGTTAGAGGGTTTTGCTGGGCGGGTCAAGATCGCGTGGCGATCATACGGCCTTCAGGCCCGCTTGCGCGGAAAGCTTTTCGGCGTCTTCCTTGCGCTCGGAATAGCGGTTCGTCAGGTAATCCGAGACGCCGCGCGTCAAATAAGTGAACTTCATCAATTCCTCCATCACGTCGACCAGGCGATCGTAATGGGGCGAAGGCCGCATCCGCCCCGCTTCGTCGAATTGCTCCTGGGCTTTCGCGACGGACGATTGATTGGGAATGGTGATCATCCGCATCCAGCGTCCGAGAACACGGAGCTGATTGACCGCATTGAAGGATTGCGAGCCGCCGCTGACCTGCATCACCGCGAGCGTCTTGCCCTGGGTCGGCCGCACCGCCCCGATCGAGAGTGGAATCCAATCGAGCTGCGCCTTTATTATGCCGGTCATCGCGCCATGCCGCTCCGGGCTGCACCAGACCTGCGCCTCGGACCAGATGGAGAGCCCGCGCAGTTCCCCAACCTTGGGATGGCCTTCCGGCGCATTGTCCGGCAACGGCAGGCCGCTTGGATCGAAGATGCGGGTGTCCGCTCCAAAGGCTTCGAGGAGTCGCGCCGCTTCGAGCGTCAAAAAACGGCTGTAGGAGCGGGCCCGCAGCGAACCATAAAGCATCAGCACGCGGGGACGTCGGCCAAGCTTGGGTAGTTGCAACCTCTCGGCACTCGGCTTTTCGAATGCGGCCGGCGCGATATTGGCTAGCGCGTGCGGGTCAACCAAGGCGCCAACTTTCTGCCTCAAGGATCAGGGATGCGGGACTCGATTCGGGTCTCCGGCGGATAGATCCGCAAAAAATTGCCGATCCAGAAGGAGCCCAAAGCCGGCACAAAAATGCTCGACCTCCGCTGTCCCTTGGACCCGCGTAATCTCAAGCGGTTGCGACCCGGCGGCCGTGCTCATCGACGACGCGCTCACCGTCCTCTTTGAAAAATTCACCTTGCTGCGGGGGCAAGAGGTCGATCACGAGTTCCGAAGGCCGGCAGAGTCTGACTCCCTTCGGCGTCACCACGATCGGCCGGTTGAGGAGAATGGGATGCGTTTCGATCGCGTCGAGCAAAGCGTCCTCAGCGAGGTTGCTGTCGTTAAGCCCCAATTCGCGAAATATGGGTTCCTTATCGCGCAGCAAGGCACGCAGCGGCACGCCCGCGCGCGCCGCGAGCTGACGTATCAAGACCCGCGTTGGAAGGGTTTTCAGATACTCGATGACATGCGGCTCGACGCCCGCGTTGCGGATGAGGCCGAGCGTATTGCGCGACGTGCCGCAGCAGGGATTATGGTAGATGATGACATCCATTGGTGTCACCGGCCGGCGGTTCGCCGCGCCATCGGTCTGGCCGCCGCGGCAAATCTCAGCGAAAATAGCCGCAAGGCGCCGGAACTCCGCACAATAGCCCTGTCCAGCGTCAATAGACCACCTCTCGCGAAACTGTGTGCTTCTCCACCTCGTCACGTGTGCGATAAGTCGGCCTCAAGGTCTTAGCCTCGAAGAACGGCAGCTGGTCGGTCACGTGGGTCGAACCAGGCCGCGACGCATTCCCATAGCCAAGCAGAGCGCTTGCTCTTGCGCCTTCTTTTGTGAATTCGACGAGCTGCACGTAGCCGTCACCGCTGTAAGCCCAGAATTGAGGGATACCGAAAGGTGCCGGAAACCGGAAGATGACACGCACTGGGCCGAACGGATCGTCGGCCCCACTCTGCGAAGCGTCAGAGATGGGGATGGGCAGCTGGAATTTTGGGCCATGGGTGGCGAGTACTATTTTATGAACGTCGCCCCATGCCACATTCAGAGTTCCATAGGTCATGTTGACCTGATTGGCAGCTTTGATCAGATCGGGAACCCAAGCCGCCGCATTGGCCAAGCCGACGGGCGTGTTCAGCGGATCGGATGCCGACCAGCCGGCATGGAATACCGGATGGGGCGAGTAGAAGTTGATCGTGTTGTCCCTCGCGAGCGCCGGATTGGTGTTGAGATCGTCGAAGACGTTCGTCCACCATGCCTCGAACAGCACCGCGCCTTTGCTCGCCGCGTCAGCGTTGCCGTCCCATTGAGTGAGGGTTTTGGCTGCCGCTTGGGCGATAGGATCGCCGGATGCCCTGGCGGCGGCGAGGAGACCAAAGGGACCCGGCAGCACGCGGTCGGCGAGCAGCATGTGGGTCGATTCCTTGCCTGAGAGGACATCCGCAAGCGTGAGGCTCCCCCCGAACAGCAGAAAACGGGCGCCGTGTTGTGGCCGCATGTCCATGAATTGCGGCGAGATATAAGCGGCAAAGTTGGCGGGATCGTTGGTGGCGGTTTGCGGGAAGGTCGAGGTCCAGGGCGGGTTGTTGCTGTTAGCAATGAAGCCGCCAGGTGGGTCGATCGCGCGCGGAAGCTCCGACCAGGGGAAGGTGCTGGTCCAGAGCAGGGAAGGATCGCTGCCGTCGAGGATGCCAGAATATTTGCCCCAGGCGCCGCCCTGCCGCACCGGCTGCCGGCCACCGAACACATAGAGGATATGACCATCGCGGTCGGCATAGATCACGTTGAAAAACGGACTTTGCAGACTGGAGTTCGCGGCGATGAATTCCTCCAGACTGTGCGCTTTGATCATCTTCCAATACTGCGTGACTAGAGACGGCTGCTGTAAGCCGGCGACGCGAAGGGCGAGTGCCTTATTTGGATTCGTATCGTTCGATGGCGCGACGATCGGGCCGTGAACCGAGGCAAAAACGTCGATGTTTTGGCTGGTGAGCGAGCCGTCGGCCTGGCGTATCTTGATTGTGTCGGTGCTATGCAGCAGCGGCAGGGCAATGCCGCCAAAATTGTAGGTGCCGTTGGGGTTCAGCGTGAGTTCGTAGAGGTTGGTATTCTGGATCGTATTATTGGTGTGCGTCCAGCCGATCTCGTCGCTGTAACCGATAGCTATGAACGGCGCTCCCGCCAAAACGACCCCGCTCGCGTTCAGTTTAGGTTTTTCAGGATCGCCGATGACAAGATTGGTCTCCATCAATTGGAACATGCCGAGACCGGGGACGGGTGTATTGTTGCCCCAAGGCAGATGCGGATTACCCATCAAGATGGCGTTGCCCGACGCGCTTTTTTTCGGCGCGATCGCCCAGCCGTTCGAGCCGCGGGGGGTGTCGTTGCTAGCAACCGCGGTGCCGTTCGAACAGCCGGGGGTAAAGTTGCACGCCACTGCATTGGCGGCGGAGACGCCGCCTGTCTGCCAGGCCGAGATCAATGCCGGAAGGTTGTCCTGCTGTGGCATGAAGGTAAAATGGACAGTGTTTTGAATACCGGCAGTGATGTCAGTGGGGACGAGAGGCAGCACTTGTCGGAATAACGTGTCGATCGTATCGCCGTGGCGCTTCGCGTACTGGTTCACCCCGTCGGTAAAAGCTTGGAGGATGGAGGCTTGCTCGCCGCCGCCGGTTTCGAGCCACGATTGCGCGCGATTTGGAATGTCTTCGGTGCGCACCATAATGTCGTTATTGACGTTGGCGTTGCTCGCTCCTGGCCCAAAATACTCGGCGGGCCGGCCGCGGGCGGATGCTACATTCATCAGGATCGTCTCAGCATGGTTTTCCATTTCGGCATAACCGAGGCCGCGCACGACGGTCAGCACGTCGGGGCCGTAGATGTGGGGGATACCGAACTGGTCCCAGAGGATCTCGGCCTCGCCGGCGAGCGCGCTACCCGAAAGCAGCAGCGAGGTGAACGCGGCGAGCCCGCTAATCGCGCGTCGAGCGCGTGAGTGAGTGGGTGCCTTGTATGTCATTTGGGTCCCTTCCCCTGGTGCGGGCGATCTCTTGTGGATCTTCATGGAAGCTAAACTGGCACAAAATCCTCAGCCGGTCCATGGTCCTGGCCGTGGCCTACTCGCCGGTAACGAGCAGAATTTTTCCGAGGTGCGAGAACGATTCCATCATCTCGTGCGCCTGACGCGCTTGCTCGAGCGGGAAGGTCGCGTGGATCAGCGGCTTCACCAAGCCCTCGTCCAGGAGCGGCCAGATTTTTTCGCGAAGCGCGGCGGCGACCTCGGCTTTCTGCTGCACGGTGCGCGCCCGCAAGGTGGAGCCGGTCAAGGTCAGGCGGCGCAGCATGATTGGACGCAAATCGAAATTCTCGACGGCCGCCGATTGTAGGAATCCGATCTGAACAAGACGGCCTTCCGCCGCCATCACGGACAGATTCCTTGGCAGATAAGTCCCCCCGACCATGTCGAGCACGACATCGACGCCATGCTTGCCGGCAATCTTTCTTACTTCCTCGACAAAATCCTGGGTCTTATAGTCGATCGCAAAATCGGCGCCGAGCGTCTTGCAAAAGGCACATTTTGCACTCGAACCGGCGGTGGCTATAACCCTTGCGCGGATCTGCTTCGCCAACTGGATCGCGGTCGAGCCAATGCCGCTCGATCCGCCATGCACCAGAAATGTTTCACCCGGCGCTAGCTTAGCGCGCGAAAAAACGTTGTCGAACACGGTGAAGTAATTTTCCGGCAGGCCGGCCGCCGCGACAACCCCCAAGGCCTTCGGCACCGGCAGACAGAGAAGCGCGTGGGCAAGCGCGTATTCCGCATAGCCGCCGGAGCCGACGAGAGCGCAAACGTCGTCGCCTTGCAGTGGCGCGGTCACGCCTTCTCCACGCGCGACCACCCGGCCCGCGATTTCGAGGCCCGGAACGGCGCTCTCGCCCGCAGGCGGCGGATAGACACCTTCGCGCTGCAGGCAATCGGGACGATTGACGCCCGCCGCGGCGACCTCGATCAGGACCTGGCCGGGCCCCGGTTCCGGCACCGGCGCCTCCCCGGTCCTGATTACGTCCGGGCCTCCATGGCCTTCGAAATGGACCTGCCGCATCGTCAGCGTGCGCGCTCACAAAAGGAGGAAACGCGCCCCCGTCACACCGGTTTCATGAAGAAATAGACGGTCAGCACAAGGCCCACCGCGACGACGAAGCCTTTGACTATTTGCGCCGGCACCCGCCGCGCCGCGCGCAGTCCAGCATAACCTCCCGCAATCGCGCCAACCGCCACGACGATCGTCCATTGCCAATGAACGAGACCGGCAATGACGAACGTCACAACCGCCGCCGCGTTCATCAGCACCGCGAGCAGAATTTTCAGGCTGTTCATCAGCCAAATATCGCGGAGCCCGAAAAGGGTGAGCGCAGCGAGCATGAGAATGCCACTGCCGCCGCCGAAATAGCCGCCGTAGATGGCGACCAATCCCTGCGCGGCGAAAATGCCGGTTCGATTCAGCCGGAACCCCTTCGCGTCGGAGATCCAAAAATTCCCGCCTGCGAAGATCGCCGTCGCGAAAAGGATAAGCC
>JBAUNU010000514.1:0-5408 GCA_049579405.1 Methylocella sp. | reverse complement strand
GGCGACAGCCGCGGCCGCGGACACGCCCCATTTTTCTTCGAGCAGCTTGGCGAGCTCGGCGGCTTCGAGGACGGTGAGGCGCGACAGGTCGTCGACGATCTTTTCCAGATTGGCCATTTACAGTTCCTTCAATGCAAACCCAAATGCTTGTAAGTCTCAGAAGATGACGATGTCAGACGGCATCTTTTCCAGCGTAGGCCGCGAAAACGCGCGCGAGCTTGGCGGCCGGCGCGGTTGTAAGCCGCGCGAGCCTCGCCGCCGGTGCCTGGACGAGCCCAACAAGTTTGGCGCGCAGCTCGTCCAACGAGGGCAGCGCCGCAAGCGAGCGTACGGCATCGACGTTGAGCGCGGTCGCGCCCATGGCGCCGCCAAGGATCACGAGCTTGTCGTGATCCTTGGCAAACGCCACCGCGGCCTTCGGCGCCGCCACCGGGTCGTCCGAATAGGCGATCAAGGCCGGACCCCGCATCAGTTCCGAAATCGCCACGGCCTCCGTGCCTTGAAGAGCGATCTTGACGAGACGATTTTTGGCAACCTGCACGGTGGCTCCCGCCGCCCGCATCCGCTTGCGCAGAGCTTGCATTTGAACCACGCTCAGGCCGGAATAGTGGGCGACCACCACCACCGATGTTGTTTTGAACACCTCAGTCAAGGAAGCGACGCATCGTTTCTTTTCCGCTCTGTCCACAGTATGTCTCCTTCGGGCGCGGACTTTAAGAATTCCGGCCCGCATCTGCCGCCAGTTTAACGCGGTGGCGAGCCACCCGTCGAGGCGACCTGTGCCCGGTCCCCAGAACGGACTCGCCGCCGGGCAGAGGGATGGACCAAAACCAAAGGAAGCAAAAAGGCGGAAGCCTTCCCGCGATCAAATGTTGTTGTTGCCCCGTCTAGACCGGCCCAGATCACGTCGCCGGCAAAGCCGAATCGGCTCAAGGAGTTAAGCTTGAGTTCGACCCCGGCGGGATGGCCGCTCGCTCCCGCGGCCTCGGACAGGACAAGGCCGGAAGGGACAGGCGTCAACCGCCTATCCTCCAGCCTTACCTGCCGCGTCACGAAACACTCTTCGCCGGAAGCGAAACTCGCCGACACCCCGCCATCGCGGAAACTTCATGGATGCGGGGCTGCTATTTTCGGATCCGCCCCGAGCCTTCTATTTAACCCGGAACATCCCTCATGCCAAGCCCCGAAATGCAAATTTCGTGCGGGCGGCTTAAACCGTAAACGTCGCGGGATCGACCTTGACCCCAGGACCCATGGTCGTGGAAATGGCGACCCGTTGAATATAGGTGCCCTTGGCGCCCTGAGGCTTGGCCTTGGCCACCGCATCCACGAAGGCAACGAGGTTTTCGACTAGTTTCTCCTGGGCGAAGGAGGCTTTGCCCACGCTACCTTGGATGATTCCGGCTTTTTCGGCGCGAAACTCCACCGCCCCGCCCTTCGAAGCCTTGACCGCGCCGGCGATGTCCATGGTCACGGTGCCGACCTTCGGATTGGGCATCAGGCCGCGCGGACCCAAAACCTTGCCGAGCCTGCCGACGAGAGGCATCATGTCGGGCGTGGCAATGCAACGATCGAAGGCGATCGTGCCGCCTTGGACGCTCGAAACCAGATCCTCCGCGCCCACGACGTCCGCCCCCGCCGCCTTGGCCTCGTCGGCCTTGGCGCCGCGCGCGAACACCGCCACGCGCAGGCTGCGTCCGGTTCCGTTCGGGAGATTGACCACGCCGCGCACCATCTGATCGGCGTGCTTTGGGTCGACCCCAAGATTCATCGCGATCTCGACGGTCTCGTCGAACTTCGCATTGGCGCGCTCCATGACGAGCTTGACCGCTTCGGCGACCGGATAGAGCTTGATCCGGTCAATTCCATTGCGCGCCTTGCGGACGCGTTTCCCAACATGAGCCATCGCCTACCCCACGATCTCAAGACCCATGGAACGGGCGGAGCCCTCGATCATCCGTATCGCCGCTTCGGCCGAGGCGCAATTGAGATCGGGCAATTTTTTCCCGGCGATCTCCGTTATCTGCGCTCTCGTGATCTGGCCGGCAAAACCGCGGCCGGCGGTTTTCGAGCCCGACTGAATGCCCGACGCCTTCTTTAGAAAAAAGGAAACCGGCGGCAACTTCATCTCGAACGTGAAGGAGCGGTCGTGGAAGGCAGTGATGACGACCGGGATCGGGGTCCCTTTTTCCATCTGCGCCGTCCTGGCGTTGAAGGCCTTGCAAAATTCCATGATGTTCAAGCCGCGCTGACCGAGCGCGGGACCGATCGGAGGCGAAGGATTGGCCGCCCCGGCCGGCACCTGAAGCTTCACGTAACCCGTGATCTTCTTTGCCATTGTCCTGCTCCTAGACAACGCCGGCACTTTAGCGCGGCGGTTGCGGTCGTGGTCCGACCCGGCCGCCGTCTGGCACGGCGGAACCGTCTCCGGCGTCTCTTATCCCAAAATTTCCGCCGGCCCAAATTTCCCCCAAGCGGGCGCGAAAATGTGCGAAACGGCCGGGCAACCACGCCTATGGCCATGGCGCAAGCCGAACCTCCGCACCTTTCGCGGGGCTGGCCAGGCGCCGCCCGGCGGCAAATGCTCAGACCTTTTCGACCTGCGCATATTCCAGTTCCACCGGCGTCGCGCGCCCGAAGATCGAAACCGCGACCTTGACCCTGGAGCGGCCCTCGTCGATGTCCTCGACAGTCCCGTTGAACGAAGCGAAGGGGCCGTCGGCGACACGCACCGTCTCTCCAATTTCAAACGAGATCGACGCCTTGGGCCGTTCGACACCCTCCGCGACTTGCCCTTTGATGCGTTCCGCCTCGCTATCTGGAATCGGCATCGGCTTCTTGTCCGCGCCCAAAAATCCGGTGACCTTCGGGGTGTTTTTAATCAGATGGTAGACATCGTCGGAAAGAGTGCACTTGACCAGCACATAGCCGGGAAAGAATTTGCGTTCCGAATTGATCTTACGGCCGCGGCGAATTTCGACGATATGCTCGGTCGGGACAAGAATTTCCTCGAACTGGCTCGAGAGACCACGCTGCGCCGCCTGCTCCTTGATGGATTCGGCGACCTTTTTCTCGAAATTCGAATAGGCGTGAACGATATACCAGCGCATGCTCATCGGGACAGCTTCAAGCCTCATCGATTAACGGCCCCGCGAAACGGGGACGTCCTCCGGAACCGATTGTTGGGCCACCGCGTCACTTGTTGCGCCCGTCGACGTGCATGACCTCAAGCTTCGAACGGTCAAGGTCCGGCAGGCACCTAACGTTTATAGCTGCGGTTTCTTGACCTTTGGGATCCTTGCCGAAGCCAAATGGAGCGCAACCACAAACGCCGCAGAAATGGTGTGCAATGACGTGCTTATTGAACATGTAGGTACTCAGATTGGCTTCTGGTGTAGCGAGCTTCAACTGCTGCTTTGGGATAAACCAGAGCAAATAGCCCTTTCTGCTGCAATGGGAGCAGTTGCACTCCATAACTTGCGATACGTCGCCCTCAACCTCAAAGGCAATGCGGCCGCAATGACAGCTACCCTTGTGGACCATGGCTTCGCCTCCTTGAACTGATCGGGGGCCCAAGTGCTCCAGAGGATGATTTGCGCAATGGAAAACCCGATAGCGCGGATCACGCGGAGAGAATGATCAAACTCACTCAACCAAACAATATCCTTGCTTCGCCTCTTAATTTCTTACACGGAAACCAGGAGGTGCCGGGCTTGAACGTTCGCTAGTGGCCTAAACTCAGAATGCCGGACACGATGAAGCGCAGCGCCTGATCCACCGCGACGAAAAAAAGGCTGGCGAGCAGGACCATGAAAATAACAAGCCCGGTCGTGATCAGGGTCTCGCGGCGCGTAGGCCACGTAACCTTGGTGCCTTCGGCGCGGACCTCTTGAAGGAATTCCAAAGGGTTAGTCATGTGGTGCCGTTTGGTGCGCGTGCTGTCGTTTGGTGCGCGGTCCCTTGGTGTGCCGTCGATTTAACGTTGCGCCGTTTCGCGTGAAAGCGAGAGCGAACGTACCGAAGCGCCCTATCCCTGTGACGTTCCCCTCAAAATCACGATAAGCTGGCAACAGGCATCGCCAAAAAATCAGGGCGCGGAACCCGAGGGCCACGCGCCACAGCTTTCTCTTATAATCAATCGCGCGCGGAACGCAAATGCAATTTTTTGACTGGCCGGAACGCCCCGCCGAATAAACCTGGCGGCACGGACTTGGACTGGCGGCAGGGACTTGGAGATGTGACGCCGATGGCGGGCGCCGGAACGAATCGTACCAAGGAAAGCCGCGGCGGCGGTCCAGCAATGATCCTGGTGCGCCCGCAACTCGCGGTCAACATTGGCATGTGCGCGCGGGCGATGGCCAATTTCGGGTTGACGGATCTCCGTCTGGTATCGCCCCGCGAGGGCTGGCCCCGGTCCGGCGCTTATCGAAAAGGCGCCCATGCCGCCGCCGCTGGCGCCGTGCACCTGCTCGAAGCCGCAGCTCTTTTTGAAACCCTTGAGGCCGCGGTCCTCGATCTCAATTTCGTTTGGGCGACCACCGCCCGTGAGCGGGGCCAGCACAAGCAAATTTTGACCCCCGCCGAAGCGATGCCGGAATGCGCCCGCAAAATCGCAACCGGCGAAAAACATGGCGTGCTGTTTGGACCCGAGCGCACCGGACTTGCCAATGACGAAGTGGCGTTGGCCGATGCAATCATCACCTTTCCGGTCAATCCCGCCTATGCTTCGGTCAATCTGGCGCAAGCGGTGCTCTTGACCGGGTATGAGTGGGTGCGCGCCGTGACGGATGCCAGGGCGCCGTTCTCCATGGTCCGGCGCTCGCCCGCCGCGCCACGCGAAATGGTATTGTCCTTCTTCGCTTATCTCGAAGGCGAACTCGAACGCGCCGGCTTCTTCCGTCCAGCCGGCAAGCAGCCGGTCATGCGGCGTAACCTGCGTAATATGTTCCATCGCATGCAACTCACCGAGCAGGACGTGCGCACCCTGCGCGGCATGGTCGTGCGCCTCGTTGAAGGGCCGCGGGCCGGTGCCGCGCCGGACAAAATGCCCCCGCGAGGCGAGGCCGCCCCACCCCTGGATTCCCGTAATTCTTTGACCCGGGATGACCAATGAACCATGCGTGCGCATGGGCCGCCGTCCGGCTTCACGCACGAATCGGCACCTGTGGCTCAAATACAACTAGCAACCCTATTGACTTGAGTTAGTCTACCGTATTACTAGCCTCAAATAACCTTGGGCTTGTCGCGGGCGTCGCATGAACGGAGTGGGCCGCAAAGGTCCTTGGAAAGGGGATTTGAAATGAGCTTCAACAAGATGCTTCTTCTGGCTTCGACCGCGAGCTTGACATCGGCAGTTGGCGTGCCCAGCGCTCGCGCGGCCGATCTTCCGGCGCGCCAGGCGGCGCCGA
>JBAUNU010000513.1:0-6818 GCA_049579405.1 Methylocella sp. | reverse complement strand
GGCACGGAAGGCAAGCTCGGCGGCCAAGCGACGGTTCCGGGCGTCGCCGGAACCTGGAAGGACCTGACCGATAACGTCAACTTCATGGCGAGCAATCTGACTGGTCAAGTCCGCAACATCGCGGAAGTCGCCACGGCGATCGCGAACGGCGACCTTTCGAAAAAGATCACGGTCGACGTTCGCGGCGAAATTCTCCAGCTCAAGGAAACCATCAATACGATGGTCGAGCAGCTGCGGTCCTTTGCCGCCGAGGTCACAAGGGTCGCTCGCGAAGTTGGCACCGACGGCCGCCTTGGCGGCCAAGCCATCGTGCCCGGCGTGGACGGAACCTGGAAGGATTTGACCGACAACGTCAACCTTCTCGCGGCGAATTTGACGATGCAGGTCCGTAATATAGCGGAGGTTACGACGGCCGTCGCCCGCGGCGACCTTTCGCGCAAGATCACCGTCGATGTGAAGGGCGAGATTCTCGAATTGAAAAACACCATCAACACGATGGTGGATCAGCTAAACGCTTTTGCGGGCGAGGTCACGCGCGTGGCGCGCGAGGTTGGCACCGAAGGCAGGCTCGGCGGCCAGGCGACGGTTTCCGGTGTCGCCGGAACATGGAAAGATTTGACGGACACCGTGAACATCATGGCGGCGAATCTGACCGAGCAGGTCCGCGGCATCGTCAAGGTCGTGACCGCGGTCGCCATGGGCGACCTCAAACAAAATCTCACGGTCATATCCAAGGGCGAGGTGGCCGCGCTTGCCGACACGATCAACAACATGACCGGCACGCTTGCCACGTTCGCGGAGCAAGTCACCACGGTCGCCCGGGAAGTCGGCGTGGAAGGCCGTCTGGGCGGCCAGGCGAATGTGCCAGGCGCGGCAGGCACCTGGAAGGATTTGACCGGCAACGTGAATCTGCTTGCGGCGAATCTCACGACTCAGGTGCGTGCGATCGCCGAAGTCGCGACGGCTGTCACCAAAGGCGATCTGACCCGGTCCATTCAGGTTAGCGCGCGCGGCGAAGTAGCGGAACTCAAGGACAACATCAACACGATGATCGGCAATTTGCGGCTGACCACGGACCAAAATACCGAGCAAGATTGGCTCAAGACAAATCTCGCGCGGTTTACCAATATGCTGCAAGGCCAGCGCGACCTCGCCACGGTGGGCCGCATGCTGCTGACCGAGCTCGCGTCTTTGATCAATGCGCAAAACGGGGTGATCTACCTTTTTGATAGCGAACAGGGGCCGGACCTTAAACTCCTTTCCACCTATGCCGATGGCAGTGCTGAGGGCCACGCGGAGCGCATCGGGATTGGCGAAGGTTTAATCGGGCAATGCGCGGCTGATGCAAAACGGCTGCTGATCAGCGACATGCCTCCGAATGTCGTGCCTATCCGCTCCGGCCTTTTCAAGATGACGCCGAAGAACATCATTGTGCTCCCCGTGTTGTTCGAGGGGCAAGTCAAGGCGGTGATCGAAATTGGATCGGTCAGCGCGTTCACGGATCTGCAAGTGTCGCTCCTCGATCAACTCACGGCCACTATCGGCATCGTGCTGAACAGCATCGAGGCCACGATGCAAACCGAGGGCTTGCTGAAGCAATCGCAGGAGCTGGCCGCCGAATTGCAGATAAGACAAAAGGAACTTCAGCAGACCAATGAACAGCTTGAACAGAAGGCTCAGCAGCTCGCGGAACGCAATGTGGAGGTCGAACGTAAGAACCAGGAGATCGAACAGGCTCGCGCCGCGGTTGAAGAGAAGGCCACCGAATTGGCGCTAGCGTCGAAATATAAATCCGACTTTCTGGCCAACATGTCGCACGAACTGCGGACCCCACTTAATAGCATTCTCATTCTCGGTCAGCAGCTCAGTGACAATCCCGACGGCAACCTGACCGCAAAGCAGGTGGAATTCGCGCGCACCGTCCATGGCGCGGGAACGGACCTTTTGAATCTCATCAGCGACATTCTGGACCTTTCGAAAGTCGAATCCGGCATGATGTCGGTCGACGCGGAGAATGTCTTGTTCGCCGACCTCAAGGACACGGTGGTCCGCACGTTCCGCCACGAAGCCGAAAGCCGGAATCTCTCCTTCGATGTAGTGATGGATGCCGCGCTCGAGCGCGGCATCGTGACCGATTCCAAACGTCTCCAGCAGGTGCTGAAGAATCTTTTGTCAAATGCCTTTAAGTTCACGGAAACGGGCGGCGTGCGCCTGACGATTTCGGCGGCGCGCGGCGGCTGGAGCGCCGGCCATCCGGCCTTGAACCACGCCCGTTCCGTCGTAGCCTTCGAGGTCTCCGACACCGGAATCGGTATCCTGCCCGAGAAGCAAAAAAGTATTTTCGAGGCGTTTCAACAGGCGGATGCGAGCACGAGCCGGAAATACGGCGGGACCGGTTTGGGCCTCGCGATCAGCCGTGAGCTGGCAACCCTCCTCGCCGGCGAAATTCAGCTTCAGAGCAGCCCCGGAGAAGGCAGCGTCTTCACGCTCTATTTGCCGCTGGAATATGCCGGTCCCGCGGCAACGCGGCGAACGGTAGCGATGGCGCCTCCGATGCGGAGCATTCCCATCGCGGAGCGCCCGCAGGCGCAGGTGCTGGACGACCGCGCCAACCTCCAACCCGACGATGCAGTCTTGCTGATTGTCGAGGATGACCCATCCTATGCGAATTTTCTGGTCGACTTGGCGCATGACTTACAGTTCAAGGTTCTCGTTGCGGATCATGGAGCCGGCGCGCTCGCGCTCGCCCGCGACTACCGGCTGAGCGCCATATCGCTCGACGTGTTCCTTCCCGACATGCTGGGTTGGAGCGTCCTCAGTCAGCTAAAGCGGAATCCGTCGACAAGGCACATTCCGGTTCAAATCCTGACTACCGACGATGGGGTCCGCCACGGCCTGGCCAGGGGAGCCTTTTCCTTTGTCACCAAGCCTACAAGCAAGGAAGGCTTGACGTCGGCGCTGACAAGGGTCAAGGAATTCATCAACACCCCGCGCAAGCGCCTGTTGGTCCTTGAGGACAATCCCTCGGAAAGCCCGAGCATTGCGCAGTTGCTCGGCCATGACGATCTCGACATCATCGCGGCCGAGACTGGTGCTGGTGCTTTTGCCATCCTCCGCGAGCAAACCGTGGACTGCATCGTCCTCGACCTGCGGCTTCCCGACATGTCCGGGTTCGACTTTATGGAACGGATCGCAAACGATGCGGGATTGCCGGATATTCCGGTCGTTGTCTTCACGGGACGCGAACTGTCGCCCGAAGAGGACGCAAAGTTGCGCACGATGGCGCGCAGCGTGGTCGTAAAGGGCGTCGAATCGCCCGAACGGCTGCTCGATGAGACAGCGCTTTTCCTCCACCTGGACGTGACCAGACTCCCGGCGGAAAAACAGCGCATGCTTGAGCGGTTGCACGGCTCGGATGAAGGCTTGGCCGGAAAAACCGTTCTTCTTGTCGATGACGACGCGCGCAATATCTTTGCGCTCAGCAGCGTGCTCGAGCGCCGCGCAATGCGCGTGCTGACGGCCACAACCGGCAGCGAGGCGATTGCATTGCTCGATGCAAACCCGGGCGCGGCCATGATGTTGACGGATATCATGATGCCCGGGATGGATGGATATGAGACAATCCGGCTGATCCGCAGGAATCCGCTTTTCGGCCGCTTGCCAATCGTCGCCCTGACTGCCAAGGCCATGAAGGGCGACCGTGAAAAATGTCTCGAAGCCGGCGCATCCGATTACCTGGCCAAGCCTGTCAACACGGAACAGCTCTTGACGACTCTGCGGCTATGGCTTCACCGGTAAGGGACTATCATGGCCAAGGATCCGATCAACATCCTGCTCGTCGACGATCAGCCCGCCAAGCTCCTCAGCTACGAGGCGACACTGCAAAGCCTCGGAGAAAACTTGATCAAAGCCGGGTCCGCGCGGGAGGCGCTCGAGCAGCTTCTCAAAAAGGACATCGCTATCGTTCTCAGCGATGTCTGTATGCCTGAGCTCGATGGTTTTGATCTCGCTCGGATGATTCGCAATCACCCTCGCTTTGAGCACACCGCGATTATTTTTGTCTCCGCTGTCGCGCTAACCGACCCCGATCGTGTCAAAGGGTACAGCTACGGGGCGGTCGATTACGTTCCTGTGCCAATCGTCCCCGAGCTTCTGCTGGCCAAGGTACGGGTATTTGCCGATCTCTTCCGGAAGACCAGGCAGCTCGAGTCCCTCAATGCGGAGCTTGAGCGCCGCGTCGAGGAAAGGACCGCCGAGCTGACGCGTGCAAATGCCGAAATGGAACGGCGCGTCGAGGCCAGCGTATCCGATTTCCTGGCCAGCCTCTCAACACGGAACAGCTCTTGACGACTCCGCGGCTATGGCTTCACCGGTATGCGGGCTATCATGACCAAGGATCCGATTAATATTTTGCTGGTCGACGATCAGCCTGCGAAGCTCCTCAGCTGCGAGGCGATATTGCAAGACCTCGGAGAAAATTTAATCACGGCCGGCTCCGGGCAAGAGGCGCTCGAGCACCTTCTTAAAAACGACATAGCTATCGTCCTCATCGATGTCTGTATGCCTGAGCTCGACGGTTTTGAACTCGCCAGGATGATCCGCGATCATCCTCGCTTTCAGCAAACCGCGATCATTTTTGTCTCCGCCGTCGCGCTGGCCGACCCCGATCGCGTCAAAGGGTACAGCTACGGGGCGGTCGACTACGTTCTCGTGCCGATCGTGCCCGAACTTCTACTGGCCAAGGTGCGGGTATTTGCAGACCTCTTCCGGAAGACCCGCCAGCTGGAGCTCCTCGCTGCGGAGCTGGAGCGCCGCGTCGAGGAGAGGACCGCCGAGCTGACGCAGGCAAATGCCGAGCTGGAGCGGCGAGTCGAGGAGCGGACCCGCGAGCGCGAAACGGCGTGGGCACAGGTTCAGCAGATGCAAAAGCTCGAAAGCCTGGGCCAGCTGACCGGGGGCATCGCGCACGATTTCAATAATTTGCTGCAGGTCATTTCGGGAAACCTCGAGATTCTCTCGCGGCGCCTGCCCGATGACCCGGATATTAAGTCTCGGCTTGCTCGCGCCGCCGGCGCCGCCGATCGGGGCAGCGCCCTGACCGCGAGGCTGCTTGCCTTCGCGAGGCGCCAGGACCTTAAGCCGGAGGCCGTGGATGTTCGAAGGCTCATTAATAGCATGACCGGTTTGTTGCGAAGCTCGCTCGGACCCACGATCGAGATTGCCGTGGAATTCGAGGACGGCCTTCCGCCGATCCACACGGACGCCAACCAGCTTGAACTCGCGCTTCTGAATGTCGCATTGAACGCCCGCGATGCGATGCCGGACGGAGGCCGCCTCCAGATTGCCGTCCGGCTCGAAAATGTGAAGGCCCGCAGAGTCCGGAGCCTGAACGCCGGCGAGTATGTGCGCATCGCTGTGACGGACACGGGCAACGGTATGGATGAGGCAACGCTCCGGCGAGCCTCCGAACCATTTTTTACCACCAAGGAGCCGGGCAAGGGCACGGGATTGGGTCTTTCCATGGCCTATGGCCTTGCCGCGCAATCCGGGGGCGCCTTGTGCCTAGCCAGCCAACTTGGTGTCGGGACAACGGCCGAACTTTATTTTCCCATAGCCGAACCGCGCGCCGCGGAACCCCTGCCTCGGGCATCGCCGGATATTCCTGTCGCTTCGCGGTCATGCACCGTTCTTCTCGTCGACGATGACCCAATGGTTGCGGTCACCGCGGAGGCCATGCTGGAATCCCTTGGCCATCAAGTTCTCACGGTATTTTCTGGGAAAGAGGCGCTTAATGTCCTCCAGGGAAATTCAAGGATCGACCTCGTGATAACCGACCATGCGATGCCCCAAATGACCGGCAGCGAGCTCGCCGATCGAATCCGCGCCATCCGCCCGAACCTGCCAATCATCCTCGCGACTGGCTATGCCGAGCTTCCGGGCGCCAAAGAAGCCGGACTGCTCCGGCTTGACAAACCGTATTGCCTAGAGGAGTTGATCTCGCTCATGGAGCACGTGTTGAGCCGGCAAAACGTGAAGCCGCCGTGCTAAAGAATATCAAACGCAGTCTCTTTCGCCTCGTCGCCACCGGACGCACCGGGATCGGGACGGAGAATTTTCCCGGCATGCGGGTGAACGGGGTTTTTCGAAACGGCGCACCCGCTCGCTGCACATGCTGAGCGCAGCCGCAGTTTGACGAAGCTTTCGTCCGATAACGCAGTCATGACGGCGCCTCCGCCCCCCATCTTCGACCGCCGCCTGGTGAGGCGGAGGCTTGCCCGTGCGGCCGCCGCCGGAGCGCAGGAATTTCTCCTCGTCCATGCCGGCGTAGAGGTCTGCGAGCGGCTTTCCTCGATCAAGCGGCAATTTTCCGCCGTCCTAGATGCCGGCACGCCTTCGCCTTGGCTTGCCATGCGGCTCGCGGACCGGCTTCGGCCAAGCCTGCTGGTCCGCATGACGCCGTTGGCGGAAACGGCCGGCGATGGCCCGCTCCTGCGCCTTTTGGGCGATGAGGAAAGCTTGCCGCTGGCGCCTGAATGCTTCGATTTGGCCGTATCGGCGCTCTGCCTGCAAAACCTCAACGATCTTCCAGGCGCCCTCGTTCAGCTTCGCCGCGTTTTGAAGCCCGATGGGCTTTTTCTCGGCTGCCTGCTCGGCGGCCAGAGTCTGCATGAGTTGCGTACCGCCCTGGCCGTGGCCGAGACGGAGATTTACGGCGGGATCAGCCCGCGCGTCGCGCCTTTCGCGGATGTGCGCGACATGGGCGGGCTTCTACAAAGAGCCGGGTTCGCCTTGCCGGTGGCCGACAGTGAACCCATCAC
>JBAUNU010000512.1:0-15559 GCA_049579405.1 Methylocella sp. | reverse complement strand
CGGCCGATGTTTGGGTGCTTGCCGACAAGCCTGTCGCGATGGTCAGCTTGCTGCCCACCGACGAGACTGTTCGCATCCGCCGCATCATGGGCACCTTGCCGAGCCGGGCCGCGGACAATCTGTTTTGGCTCGGACGTTATATCGAGCGCTCGGAAGCGACCTTGCGGCTCATCCGCTGCCTCGCCGGCCGGATGATCGAGACCGGTGCCGGGACCGCCACTCCCGGATCGGCGGTATCCAAGCTCTCGAGCTTGATCGTCGCGTGGCACGCGGCGCCGATTGAGGCGGACTCCGGCGCCATGGCGCTTGCCGCGATTGCCCTGCATGGCGATGAGGACTATGGCTCGTCCCTGTCTCTCGTGCGCGATGCGCGCCGAGCCGCGTCGTTCATTCGCGAACGACTCTCGACGGATACCTGGCGGCTCATCGGCGATCTCAATCGAAACCTTTCCATCGATATGCCCGGGCCGCTCGCCGAGGCAGAGGCTTTCGAGCGTGCCGACGCGGCCTTGCGGACGATCGCGGCGATCTCCGGCTTGGCGCAGGAAAACATGAATCGCGGCGCCGGCTGGCGCGTGTTCGATACGGGGCGGCGCATCGAGCGCGGCATCAATACGTGCCGCTTTGCCCGCCATTTCGCGAGCAGCGACGCGCCGGCCGACGATCTCGACGTCTTGCTCGAACTCGTCGACTCGCAGATCACCTATCGTTCGCGCTATTTAATGGGCGTCGCCCTCAACCCGGTTCGCGACATGGTCGTGCTCGACTCGTTCAATCCGCGCTCGGTTGCCTTCCAGGTCGAGCGGCTCGACGAGCATCTTGAAACTCTGCCCCTGCTCAGCGACGATGGAATGCTCGAGGCGCCGCGCCGCTTGATCCTGCAGCTCGCCGCCGAAGTTGCGACCGCGACCGCCTCAAGCCTCGATAACGAGAAGATTCTCGGCTTCGAGCAGAGCCTTCTCAGCCTCGCCGACGCGATCGCCGCGCGCTATTTCCTGCAAGGTCCGCATGTTGCCCGGGCCGACAAGTCGAGCGGTCTCGCGTGATTTACGATATCCACCATTTGACGGTTTACGAATACGGCTCGACCGTGACGTTCTCGCATTGCGCGCTGCGGCTTCTGCCGTCGGATGGGCCAGGACAAACGGTGCTTTCGGGCGAGCTTTGCATTACCCCCGCGCCCGCGCAAACGATCGAGCGGATGTGTTTTTTCGGCAACCGCCTCACTTTTCTCACGATCGAAACCGCGCATCGCAAACTAACCGTGGAGGCCAATACGAGCGTCGAGATCGACCGGAGCGAGCCGTGCGATCAAGGGGACACCCCGGCGTTCGAGATGGTGCGGGAGGAAGCCTTTGCCAGCACGTCCTTCGACAGGGACTCGCCCGCCCATTTCCTGCATCCGAGCCGCCTCGCGCCGCGGTTCGAACCGGCATCCGATTACGCGCGCGAAAGCTTTCCGGCCGGGCGCCCGGTCCTCGAAGGCGCCAAGGAATTGATGCGGCGGATCAAGGCCGATTTCAAATATGACACGAAGGCCACCGTGGTCTCGACGCCGCTTTCGGAGGCATTTGGAAAGCGGCACGGCGTGTGCCAGGATTTCGCCCATATCATGATCGCGGGCTTGCGCGGCATCGGCCTGCCCGCCGCCTATATCTCGGGCTATATCCGCACCATTCCGCCCGCCGGCAAGGAGCGCCTCGAAGGCGCCGATGCGATGCACGCCTGGGTATCGCTCTGGTGCGGCGGCGCGCACGGCTGGGCCGGCCTCGATCCGACCAATGCGATGTTGATCGGCAACGATCATATCGTGCTCGCGAAAGGCCGCGACTACGCCGATATTTCTCCCGTCGCCGGAATTATCCTCGGCTCGCGCGAGCAGGATGTCGATGTTAAGGTCGATGTCGTTCCAAGGGCGTGAGAGGCGAGGTTCCAATGCACCCGATTCATCTTCATTATTTTCCCCTTCCGTTAATCTTCTACGCGATCTTCGCGGGCGTCCTGCTCGCCCTGTTCATCCTCCTCCAGCTCAAAGTGCTGCGTTACGCCTACATTCGCATCGGCCTCGACTCCCGCGTGGCCATGCTGGTTCTACTTGCTTCGCTCCTTGGCAGTTATATCAACATCCCGGTGGCGCAGCTTGCGGAGGCGCGCGTTGCATCAGACGAGGTGATCGATTTCTTCGGCATGCGTTATGTCGTGCCGGTCGTGGCCGACTGGCCCGGCACAATCATCGCCGTGAATGTCGGCGGGGCGCTCATTCCGGCCCTGCTTTCGATCTACTTGCTCGCGCACAACCGGATTTGGCTTCTTGGCGCCGTGGGGACCGTCATTGTGGCCGTCATTGTTAATCGTCTTGCCTACGCGGTTCCGGGCGTCGGCATAGCGGTGCCGGTCTTTGCGCCGCCCCTCGTCACGGCGGCCGTGGCGCTGTTACTCTCGCGGCGTCTGGCCGGGCCGCTCGCTTATGTCAGCGGGAGCCTTGGCACACTGGTCGGCGCCGACCTGCTCAATCTCGACAAGCTGCAGGGTCTCGGCGCGCCCATCGCCTCGATCGGCGGGGCAGGGACATTCGACGGCATTTTCGTTACCGGCATCCTGGCCGCGCTGCTTGCGGGCCTCGGCGCACGATGAACCCTTGGCAAAGGGCCGCGGAGGCGGATGCGCGGCCGCGGGTTTCCGCCCCCAATTTTTCGCTCCTTTCGGCTTTGCCAATTGTACCAAAATGCTTCACGTGAAACATTTTGGTACGATTGGCGAGGCTAAGTACGCAAGGGCTCATACGTCGAGCGGCCCTTAGACGAGTGGGATCCAGCGGAATCTTGGTCCTTTTGGCGGGTTGGATGGTGCGGTCCTACGCGTCGGCGGCTCGCAACTATTAGGATACCTTTGCGAACATCCTTTCTCTTCTGGACAGTCCGGTCCTGTTTCACATAGTCTTCGCATCGTGAAACAAAGTGGCGAGCATCCCCGCATGGCCCCGTCATCAGGAAAAGCGGCTGCCCCGGTTCGCAGCCCTGTCCTAAATCGGCGGCTCATTTTACTGGGCGTCGTGTTCCTTGGGGGCTTGGCTCGGCCGGGCAAGAGAGTGCGAGCTGCCGAGCCAGGGGAAGCCGCGCTCTCCGAAGCCATCCGGTTCCTGGCGCATGAGAAATCCGCCGCGGAGCAATATGCGGTGATCCTGGCCACGGTTGGGAAGACCGACACTGCGCAATATGTGCGCGGCATTGAGCTCTATGCGGACGCCAAGGCGGAGTTCGACGGGCTGATCGCGGAGCTCAAATTCGATTTGACCACGGGGCAGGATCCGGCCCGCTCCGCGAAGTTCACCGAGGCGCTTCAAGGAGCGGCGGCGAAGCGTGTGGCGTTCACTTCCTTCGTCTCGCACGAGGTGGTCGATAAGTTCGAGGGCGCGCGGCCAGGGCTGCCGGACGTGCTCAACGTTGTGCCGGAGCTTGTAAAGGCGATCACCGATGCCGGCCTTTCGATCTGGAAGGCCTATCGCGACAATGGCAAGGAACGGCGTGATGCGATCCTGAACGAGCTGGGCCGTCTGCAATGGCGGTCATTTTCGGACCTGGTGAAGGCCCGAGCGCAGATCACGGGAGGATGTGATGGCGCGCCTGACAAGACAAACGGCCTACGGCAGGGTTTGGGCTGCGCGTTTGCTGCCGGTGCTCGCTCTTCTCGCGGCGGCCCTGTGCCTGACCGGAACTGCGCGTGCGCAGTCTGGCTTTTCTGGTGCAGCCCTAGCAAGCCAGGCGCTTAGCGATCTTTCCGAAACAACGGCCCAGGAAACCGCCAGGAACACGGTCAACAAAATGATCGAACGGCGAGAGCAGGAAGAACAACGTTGCGCGGAAGGTTTTACGTGGGTGGATGGAGTCTGCCAGCGCAATCCGCCTCCCGTCCGGGAAAAGGAAGCCGCTGAGGGCTTCCCATCCGAACCGATTCTGCGCATCGAAACCGGTCAGCACGGCGCCATAATCCACCGTATCGATACCGACGCGGAAAACCGCTTCGCAGTCACGGCTTCGGATGACGAGACCGTGCGCCTTTGGTCGCTGCCGGACGGGCAGCTGCTGCTCATCCTGCGGTTGCCACTCGATCTCGGCCATATCGGTAAGGCCACTGCCGTCGCGATTTCACCCGACGGCAACACTGTCGCGGCCGGTGGCTGGACCGGCATCCTAGGGGACAACAATATTTTTCTTTTCGACAGACCATCGGGGAAGCTAATAAGGCGCCTCGCGGACCTGCCAGAGACCGTCTTTCACCTGGCCTATTCCCCCGACGGCCAGCGCCTTGCGGCATCCCTTGGGGGTAAGGGCATCCGCGTGTTCGACGTGAGCCACGGCTATCGACCGCTGCCGAGCGATAGGCAATATGTGGAGAAGAGCAATTGGGCTATGTTCGATCAGGCCGGCCGGCTGGTGACGGCGTCTTCCGACGGATTCGTCCGGCTCTATGCAGCCGGTCAATATAAGATTCCGGTCGCCCGATTCCGGCTGGGGGGTCATCAACCCTGCGCAGCGGCCTTCTCGCCGAATGGCGCTCGCGTTGCGGTCGGCTTTTGCGATACCCCCAAAGTGGTGGTCCTGTCGGGTTTGGATCTGACCCGGCTTTTCGAGGCCGATACTACTGGCGTTGGCGGCGGCTTCTACGCAGTCGGATGGGCGCAGGATGAGCGCTTCCTGTTCGCCGGCGGCTATTGGTCGGTGAACAATGCGTGGCAGGTGCGGCGCTGGAGCGACGGCGGCCGAGGGGCCTTTGTCGACATACCTGCGGGATCCTATACGATCATGGAGATCCTGGGGCTGCAATCCGGCTCCATGCTTTTTGCGCGCTCCAACGGCTTCGGGCTGATCGGTCCGGATGCCAAGGTCACCGTATTGCGAGGCCTCGGCGGTCTCGATCTGAGTGGCGGCGGCGGACACGAGCTGCGGGTCTCGGCGGATGGCGGAACCGTGCAGGTCGATGCGTGGGAGCCTCGGCGCACCTACCGCTTCGCCCTGGGGCGGCGCCGGGTCGCCATCGATCCTCCAGCCGATGGTGCGCTGCTGGCTCCGGTCACTCAGGAGCCGGGGCTCGATGTTGCGAATTGGAAAAATTCGACGACGCCGACCGTGAACGGAGCGCCGATCGAGCTGAGACGCTATGAATCGGCAAGAAGCCTGGCCATGGTGCGCGGCACGCAGCATTTCGTCCTCGGGACCGACCGGTCAGTTTGCCTTTTCGATCAGCTGGGGCATGACGTCTGGCCCAAACCGCTGCCTGTCCCAGACGTTGCCTGGCAGGTCAACGTCACGGCCGACGGGCGGCTGGTAATTGTCGCCATTGGTGATGGCACCGTCCGATGGCTTCGCATCACGGATGGCAAGGAGCTGCTCGCGCTTTTCATTCACCCCGACGGCAAGCGCTGGGTGGCTTGGACGCCGCAAGGCTATTATGACGCTTCGCTCGGAGCCGACGAGCTGATCGGCTGGCATGTCAATCATGGCTATGACCATGTGCCCGATTTCTATCCGGTGGCGCAGTTCCGGGCGCGCTTCTACCGGCCTGATGTCATTCGCCGCGTGCTGCAAACCCCAGACCTTGACGTCGAGGAAGCCGTGCGGGCTGCGGACCAGGAGGCGGGTCGTCCGATGACCAAGGGCGCCCCAGTGCGCTCGCTCCTGACGCCTGTTGTTGAAATAAATGACCCGAAGGACCCGGCGGCCGTGGACCGGACCGATATACAAATTGGGTATTCGGTCCGGCTGCCATCGCCTGACGATTCGCTTCGGGTAGAGGTCAAGGTAGACAGTGCGAAGGTGACAGCGGACGACCGCCGCCTGATTGACACGGGCGGCACGCGGGCCGGAATCCTGCACCTGACCATACCTCGCCGGGACTCAAAGGTCTCGGTGATCGCCTACAATGGGAATGGCGCCAGCGTGCCGGCCTCAGTTCACGTGCAGTGGCGCGGGCCGGGCACTGATCCCAAGCTAACGCTCTACGTGTTGGCGATCGGCATCAGCAACTACAAGGACAAGAAAGTTCAACTGCACTTTGCAGCCAAGGACGCGGAGGATTTCGTCGCCCTGGCGATAGCGCAGGCGGGCGGGCTTTATGAAAAAGTCGTCACCCATCCGCCAAAGGGAAGCCTTCGGGATGGGGAAGCGACAAGGGACGCGATCCTCGATGAGCTCGACTGGATCATGAAGGCTGTTACCAACACGAATGACGTCGCGATGGTTTTTCTATCGGGCCATGGCATCACCACGCCGGACCGCCACTACCGATTCCTGCCATACGATTATGATTCCGGCCGCGTCGAACGCACGACGATATCGGACTCGGAGCTCCAGGACTACCTGACCAAGATCGGCGGCAAAAAAATCTTCTTCTTCGATACGTGCTACTCCGGCGCTGTCTTGACCGGCAAGACGACGGGCACACAGCCGGACGTGGACAAGTTCGCCAATGATCTAAAGGCGGCGGAGAACGGCATCGTCGTGTTCACATCCTCCACGGGGAATGAGCTTTCGCTTGAAAGGGATGAGTGGAACAATGGCGCCTTTGCTAAGGCGGTGGTGGAAGGGCTGCACGGCGCGGCGGCGCGCCCCGAGATTCCAGTCATCATGATCTCCGATCTCGAGGGCTACGTCTCGCGGCGGGTGAAAGATTTGACCGGAGGTAGTCAGAGGCCGATGATGGCTATGCCGAAGACCGTCGAAGACTTCCCGGTCGCCGAGCGGCTGGAATGAAAGGAGGACTCCGTGGTCTGCTCCCTGAGCACTGGTGCTTGAAAATGGCTTATAGCCAGAATGGACGACTGGATTTGGCGCAACTTGGACCAAATGGGCTGACCCCTAACCACGGTTTGATCAAACGAACGTGGACTGAAGTGTTCTATTTTCCGGCGGCGCTTGCGGGAATCTATTCCGCCGCCGGGCGCAGGCTCGCCCTCGCCAATGACCGCAGGGCATCGATCGGCTGATACCTCCCCTTGCGGAAAAAATGCCAAAACGTCCATCCGTTGCAGGCGGGCAGGCCTTGGACCAGCGCGCCGATCTTGTGAATCGAGCCGGTGACGGCGCCGACCGAGATTGTGCCATCGGCCCGCACCGTCGCGGCGTGCCGCTGCCTTTCATCGGCCAGAATTTCGCCAGGCCGAACGAGCCCCGCCTCGACGATCGCGGCGAAAGGAATGCGCGGCTCGGACCGTTTGTCCGCAACCGCCGCGATGGCCTCGTGCGGCAGCGGCTCCACGCCTGCGATCCTTGCCCTTGCGGCGCGCACAAAGCTTGCGTCTCGCTCGATGCCGATAAACGAACGCCCGAGCCTTTTGGCAACGGCGCCGGTGGTGCCGGAACCAAAGAATGGATCGAGAACCACACCGCCCTTGTTCGACGCGGCGAGCAGAATGCGCGCGAGCAGCGCCTCGGGCTTTTGCGTCGGATGGACCTTGCGGCCAGAGGAATCCTTCAGGCGCTCGGAGCCCGTGCAAATCGGCAAAAACCAATCGGAGCGGACCTGGCAGTCCTCGTTGCCCGCCCTCAGCAGTGCGTAGTTGAAGCAATAGTCCTTGGCCGCCGCGCTCTTCGCCGCCCAGATAACTGTCTCATGCGCGTTGGTGAAGCGCCGCCCGCGGAAATTCGGCATTGGATTGGCCTTGCGCCAAATAATATCGTTCAGGATCCAAAACCCCTGGTCCTGCAAGATCGAACCGGCCCGGAAAATATTGTGATAGGAGCCGATCACGAAAATCGTCGCGTCCTTTTTCATGACCCGGCGCACCGCGGTGAGCCAGGCTCGCGTAAAATTGTCGTAGTCGGAAAAGCTCGCGAACTTGTCCCAATCGTCGTCGACGCCATCGACGACGCTTTGGTCCGGCCGCGAGAGACCATGTTCGAGCTGCAAATTATAAGGCGGATCGGCGAAGACGAGATCGGCGCATTGCGGCGGCAGCCGGGCCATCGCTTCCAGGCAATCGCCCTGGATGATTTTGTCGAGGGGAAGCGCGCCGGGCGCCGGACCAGGGCCGGGCATGACGAAGCGCGCCGGCGAAATCCCAGTACGCATCACCTTGACCTGGGATTTCGGGCCGGGCGCCCCGGCACGTTGGCTGCCCATGCACAAAAACCGGTACGCGGCGCGATTGTCCTGCCGCGCGGGGCGGCCCAAGCGAATCCTGCGTTACGTTAGGTAAACACCTCCTTTAGAAGGCAAATCCCGGACCGTCCCTTTTTCGCACGTCGACAGCAGGCTGAAGCGAATGCGGACCGCCTCCGGGCATTGCGCGCCGGGCGCGGATCAGCCCGCCGCGAACGGCTTGAAGCTCAATCGATGGACAGGGCACGGTCCATATCCTGCGATTGCCGCGAGATGGGCTTTTGTGGCATAGCCAAAATGCTCGCTGAAACGATAGGCGGGATAAAGGCCGCAGAGGCGGCGCATCAGGCGGTCGCGGGTCACCTTGGCGATGATCGAGGCGGCGGCGATCGATGATATGGCGGCGTCGCCTTTGACGATCGTCTCGGCGGGGAGGGAAAGGCCCGGCGGCAAGTCGTTGCCGTCGATCAGAACATGGCGGGGTGCGATGGAAAGCGCAAAAATCGCCCGGCGCATGGCGGAAAAGGTCGCCTGGCGGATGTTGATGCGATCGATTTCCGCCGCGCTCGCGAAGGCGACCGCCACCGCCAGGGCTTGCAGCATAATCACTTCGTAGAGGCGTTCGCGCTCGATAGGGCTAAGCAGCTTCGAATCATTTAGCCCGCGCGGCAGCTTGCGTGGATCGAGGATGACGGCCGCCGCCGCGACTGGCCCGGCAAGCGGACCGCGTCCCGCCTCGTCGATTCCCCCCACTGGCCAAATCCCGCGCTTCAGCAAGTTTCTCTCGACGCGGAAATCGGGCTTTTTCATGAGGGGCTCTGAGCGGCGGGACCAGTTCCGCGCGGCGGCCAGGCACGCCTATTTTTTGCCAAAACTCAGATTGCCGAAGCGGGAGTTGAAGCGCGACAGGCGGCCGCCGCGATCGACCAAGTGCTGCGAGCCCCCGGTCCACGCCGGATGGGTGGTGGGATCGATGTCGAGGTGCAAGGTGTCGCCCGCTTCCCCATAGGTGGAGCGGGTGAAAAACTCGGTCCCGTCGGTCATGACCACCTTGATCAAATGGTATTCTGGGTGAATATCGGGTTTCATCGGCAAATCCTTTGTATCTACCCGTCTGTGCCGCCGCCCCTCGCCGCGAACCGTGCCGTTCGTCCATCATGACCGGAGTTGCCGCCCTATACCCCAGCCAATGGCCCGATACAAGGCCGGAAAGCGGGCGGTTGCGGGCCGGTTCGAATTTGGTCCGCGGTGCGCCAAAATCCGAAGTTTGAGCGCACCTGAAGTTGAATAGCCTTTATTCCGAGCCGGTGTTACGTTCCGCCGTTGAACTTTCACCGCACCGATGTTGCCGACAGCATGTAAATCCAGGATGGACAAATGAGCCAAAGATCCAATTCAGAGTGGCTGACAGCGCTACGGGCCGGGGGCAGAGGCCAGGAGACGGCCGTGGCGGAGCTTCGAAAGCGATTGCTTGGGGCGATTTGGGCTTACCTGACCAAACATTACGTCATCCAAGGGTCCTTACACTCCGAGGAAACTCAGCACCTGGCCGAAGATTGTGCACAGGAGGCCATCCTCATCATTCAAGCGAAACTCGATGGCTTCCGTGGCGAGAGTCAGTTTATGACCTGGGCCTTTTCGATCGCCGTCAGGGTAGCGCTCGGGGAGCTGCGCCGCCGCCGCTGGCGACAGGCGACCATCGAAAGGGCTCAAATTGGGCAAGCTTTGCCAGCCTGGCCTATCGAAGAGGCCGGACCGGAACGCAGCCTTCAGCAGCGGGAAGCGTGGGCTCTACTGATGCGGCTCATCGACACCGCGCTCACGCCTCGGCAGCGGACCGCGCTCGTCGCACACGCCTTCCAGGAAATGCCCTTGGACCTGGTTGCGGAGTGGCTGGGCACCAACCGGAATAGTCTTTATAAACTCATCCACGACGCGCGTAAGCGGCTCAAAGAAGCCCTGCTCGCCCAAGGCATCACGCACAAAGATCTCATCGCCGTGTTTGACGAGCCGGGATCCAGCCCCCATTTTTCGCCGGAGGGTAAGAGTCCCGCCGTTGAACGCATCTCATAATTGATTGCACTGGAGACTGACATAATTATTGCACGGGAGAAAGAGATGAAACAAAAAGACTTTACCCGTCTGATCGACACCATCTTCGCCGTAAAGAGCGGAGAGGAGATGCTGTGCTCCGAATATTTCGAAGAGCTCCCACGTTACGTGGACCTCGAGGTTGCGGGACAAGACGCCGCGGCTTTGTTGCCCGAGGTTAAGCATCATATGCATCAGTGCCATGAGTGCGAAGAGGTTTACCTGGCGCTTCGCAAACTTGTGGGCAAAGAAAATTCCTCAGACGCTTCGAGGTAAGACCTCGACTCCTCATCGCATCTAATACGCGTCGGGACGAACTGGCGAGCGCGCGATCACGGTTGATCGCGGGCTTGCCGTGCGGCTCTCAGCCCGAGGGAGAACGATGCGATGATAAAAACCTACCCCCCTCTGGGGCTCTTGCTCTTCGTCGCGTTATCATTCCTTGCCGTCCTTGCCGTCGGGTTATCATTCATGCCGGCCCGCGGTTTGCCCGCGGCGAGCCCGACCTCGACCGGCGACCATCATTTCATAACCCTTAAAGCGAGCGCCCTGCCTTCCGGCCAGCTCGCCTATGAAATGGTCAGCCACAAGGTCAAGTCGCCCGACCGGCCAGACCGCGATATCACCGGCCTCTACGCAAAGGGCCCCACTGTCCCGGGCCCAACCCTGGTCATCAAGGAGGGCGATACCGCCGAGGTGACGCTCGAGCATGGAATAGCCGACTCATCCCAGCCGGTCAGCATCCATGTCCACGGCGTCCATTACAAGATCGACAGCGACGGGACGATGAAGATTCTGAATGGGGCGGCCGACGAAGCTGCCTTTCCAGGCAAGCCGTACACCTACAAGTGGACAGCCGCGCCCGGCACCGCTGGGACTTGGCCGTATCACGATCATACAATGGGCAACCCCATGATCGGGGCCGAGGAGAAGGGTCTGTTCGGGACGCTCATCGTCAACCCGGCGAGCGGCAAGGTCCCCGCCCTCATCGACGGCAAGATAGTCGATGTCGACGTCGCGGACATCAAGCGCGAGTTCATCCTCTGGATGGCCGAGACCACCTTCTGGGGCCAGGAGCTTAACCACATCGTCAAGGGGGACAAGGAGGTCCCGCTCTGGACCAATCCCACGGTGGGAGCCAGGGCCGGCGAGAAGGTCAGGTTTCACGTCATCGGGATCGGCACAGCCTTCCATACATTTCACCTGCACGGCCACCGCTGGATCGAGCCCGGCACGACCAGCGTGATCGACACGTTCAACATTGGCCCCATCAGCCGACAGGCCTTCGTGTTGCAGGCAGGGGAGGGCGTGGGTCCCGGCGACTGGCACTACCACTGTCACGTCATCCAGCACATGCAGTCGGGGATGATGGGTACCTTCCGGGTCATTGAATGAGTCGAATGAATCGCACACGAAAACAAAGGAAACTGGAGATGAAAAGGAAACTGGAGATGAATCGCAAATCCTTTGACACGATCGCCCTGGCCATTCACACAATCGTCCTGGCCATCGTTGCGCTCGTGCTCGCTCCACTCGCGGCAAACGCGCAAGCCCCCAAATCGGACCAACCTGAGAACGTCATCATCAGCCAGCCGGGGGTCCTGCCCTCAGCCATTTTCGAGATGACCGATGAGCCGGGCCACTGGTTCAAGGACCCGAAGTCCGGCGGCTCCCTCGTCGTGATAAAGCCCGGCGAGGCGGTGCTCATCAAGGTGAGCGCCCAGACCAACACCGATCACACGATCACGAGCCTCGCGTGGCAGCCGGGAGCGGCGGGTTTTCCGATCGATCAGGACAAGCCCTCGAACTCAAGCGTGACCCATACCTTCGAAAAGCCCGGCCTCTACGTCTTCACCTGCAAGGTCCACCCCTATATGTTCGGGGCGGTGATCGTCAAAGATCCTCAAACCGACGGCCTCGACATCGGCGCCGAGCTCCAGCTGGTCACCGGGGCCAAGATCCCGACCACGAGCGACATCGCGAAGAAGCTGCTCCGCACCTTCTTCGTCACGACCACGCCCACACTTTGGCGCGACTACCGCAAGCCCACATGGGACGTGAAGCTGCCGGATCTGCCGATTAACCTCGGCGGCACCGTGATCAAACTGAGCGCCCTCAACTTCTCAATGCCGAACACGCTCTTAACACCCAAGACCCCGGGCGTCGGCGAGGTCTGGGTCGATACTCAGTTCGAAGGGGTGACCGGTAAGAGCAAGTTCGGCACGGCCACGGAGGTCGACGCCTCCAACTGGACCGTCAAACAAAAAGTGAAGGGCGTCGAAACCAACATGAACAACCCCCACAATATGTGGAGCGACCCAGCCTACAAGTTGATCTACCAGACCGAGTGGTTCGACAAGAAGCTCACGACCTTCGACCGGGTGAGCGGCAAGGTCTATAACTCGCAGGTCGTCGGCGCGAACCCCTCCCATGTCATGTCCAGTCCGCTGACCGGCACACTTTACGTCGCCCTGAACGGCGAGGACCGGGTGCTCAAGCTCACGCCAGGCGAGTACCCCACGGCGCTCGCGAGCATAAACGTAGGGCCCCACTCTGGACCGCACGGCCATGTCCTCACCGATGATGGGAAATACATGATCACCCCGAACGCGCTGGCCTCGAGCGTCTCTGTCGTGGATCTGGCGACCGAACAGATGACCGAGATCCCGACCGGCGGCGTCATCCCCATCGCGGTCTGGCCCGGCAGGAACGGCAAGGCCTATGTCGCCAACCTGCTTGGCACGCCGCCAGCATTGCTGTCCTCGATGACGGTCATCGACATCGACGCAAAGAAGAAGCTCAAGGACATCGACCTCGCCGAGGACTACAACCCAGTGACCGGCGAGCATAAGGGCGAGGCCTATGGGCTAGGCCCCATCCAGACTCCGGTGAGCCCCGACGGCAAGTATGTGGTCACCGCCAACTTCCTGAGCTCGACCATCACCATCCTCGACACCAAGACCGACAAGGTCGTGAAGAGCCTGCCCTGTGAGCCCGGCTGCCACGGAGCCAACTTCGGGTTCAAGAAAGGCGGCGGCTACTACGCCTATGTGGCGAGCAAGTTCGCGAATGTCTTCGATGTGGTCGACATGGACAAGCTCGACCTCGTGGGCCGCATTCTCGTCGACGATCCAAAGGATGGCCAGATCACGGCCAACAACGGCATGGGCGGGCAAGGCATCCTGCCCCTACCGCTTGGCGACGCTGGCATGCTCGCCCCTACCCTCAAGCTCGCAGGCACGGGCAAGCTGAGCCCCGAGGTCGAGGCCTGGACTAAGCTCGTAACCAAGGAGCAACGCGGCGACTGAATTTTACCGCCGGCCAATCTCAGAGCCCCGCGAGGGGCTCTTTTTTCTTAACCGACAGGCAAACCGCAGAATCCAACCCTACTTGCAATTCCGCCTGTTCGGCGGAAAACCCGCGGCACTCAACGAAACGAACAGTCAGCGCGTTCATGTCCGCTTCGGGTCAAAACCAGGCGCATCCCAAGACTTACCCACTGCCAAGGGGACCACCTTTACTCTCTCCGCCAAAACGTGTACCCCGTTTCCGCAATGGACCCGGTGCAGCCAGTTTGCGCCGGGCTTATTTTTGGCGGCTCTTGAAAGACAAGACCGCGGCGAAAAGCGATCGGTTCGATGGCGAATGTGGTGGTGGTCGGCGCCCAATGGGGCGACGAAGGCAAGGGCAAGATCGTCGATTGGCTGTCGCTCGAGGCCGACATCGTGGTGCGCTTTCAAGGCGGCCACAATGCCGGGCATACGCTCGTCATCGACAACAATGTCTATAAGCTCACGCTGTTGCCCGCTGGGGTAGTGCGGCCCGGAAAGCTCTCGGTCATCGGCAATGGCGTCGTCCTCGATCCGCATCATTTGGTGGACGAAATTGCCAAGCTCGCAACGCAGGGCGTCGAAGTCTCGCCAAACAATCTGAAGATCGCCGAGAACGTGACGCTGATCCTTAGCCTGCACCGCGAACTCGACGCCCATCGCGAATCCTCCAAGGCCGAGGCGTTGAAGATCGGAACCACCAAACGCGGCATCGGGCCAGCTTACGAGGACAAGGCGGGACGGCGCGCGATCCGGCTCATGGACTTGGCCGAGCCGGACAGCTTGGATCAAAAAATCGGCCGCCTGCTTGCCCATCACGAGCCGCTGCGCCGCGGGCTTGGGCTCGAACCTGTCACGGCAAAGGCCATTCGCGCCGAACTCGATTGTGTCGCGGCCAAGATTCTTCCGTTCATGGACGCGACCTGGGAGTTGCTGGAGGCCGCGCGGCGGGCCGGTAAACGCATTTTGTTTGAAGGCGCCCAGGGCGCGATGCTCGATGTCGATCACGGCACGTACCCGTTTGTGACATCGTCGAATACGGTCGCCGCCAATGCCGCCACCGGGTCTGGCCTTGGCCCCAAGGCGATCGGCTATGTGCTGGGAATCGCCAAGGCCTATACGACGCGGGTCGGCGGCGGGCCGTTCCCGGCCGAGCTCAACGACGCCATTGGCGAGCGGATCGGCGACCGGGGGCATGAATTCGGAACCAACACGGGGCGGCGCAGGCGTTGCGGCTGGTTCGACGCGGTGCTGGTGCGCCAGGCGGTCAAAACCTCGGGGATCGACGGTATAGCCTTGACGAAGCTCGATATTCTCGATGGCTTCGAGGAGATCAAGGTCTGCGTTGGCTATCGTCTCGATGGCCGGCGCATCGGCAGATTGCCGGCAAGCCAGGCGGCGCAGGCAAGGGTCGCTCCGATCTATGAGACCATCCAGGGGTGGAAAGACACGACGGGCGGCGCCCGCTCCTGGGCGGCGCTTCCGGCGCAGGCGATCAAATATGTCCGCCGCATCGAGGAATTGATCGAGGCCCCGGTCACGCTTCTCTCGACCAGCCCCGAACGGGCCGATACGATCCTCGTTCACAATCCCTTCCGCGATTGATTGGCAAAGTTTCGCGGCGGGATTGACGGAAGGGCTATCAAATGCTCTCAACACGATATGGCTGACTATTACCCGCTGCTCGCCAAGGCCGTCGCGGGCCTGCCGGAGCCAACGGCCGAAGCACGCCACGCCATTTACGAGCGGGCGCGCGGGGCTCTTTTCGGCCAATTGCGCAATCTCGATCCGCCGGTGCCGGAGGAGGTGATCGCGCGCGAAGCGCAAGCTCTGGAAGTGGCGGTTGCCCAGCTTGAAACGGAAATTGTGTCGCGGCCGGGGACCGGAAGCGGCGCCCCCCTGGCCGAACCGGATCTCGCGGGTCTTGGGCCAACGGCCGGGAGTCAGGCCGGGCCATCCCCGGCGGCGCCGTTGCCTGAATCCAACGCCGCTATATCCCAATCCGCGCCGCTCCCGAGTCCAGCCGCGCCAACGCCGCGGCC
>JBAUNU010000511.1:0-2302 GCA_049579405.1 Methylocella sp. | reverse complement strand
TCCTATGGCCGCGCCGCCGTTGACCTAAACCTTCTATGCCGCGTTATCTCGATGCAATGCGCGAGACCGATGCAGACAGGTTCCTCCAGGACGCCGAGGGATGCCTCCGACAGGCAGAGCGAGTGCTCAGCCCGATCACCAAAAGAAATGGCTGAAGCTTGCCGAGGAATGGATGAAGCTGGCCCGTGCTGCCAACGAAAAATGCCGATAAAAGTGAGGTCCCGTCCAACGAAGGCGGCCTCAATGTGTCGCCTTAAATTTTGCAATCCGCCGATCCCGTTGCCATAACTCCACGTCCTGGCCGTCAACAAGTTGCTTGGCTCGTTCTTTGGCCGCCTCATCGTCGGCGCAAACGATATCGACGCGGTCTCGTATGTGCCCGTCCGGGCCTAGAAGGTAGGCGCGGTATTCTTGCATGGCCTGTCCCCGTGTCTGGCCAATCCGTGCATCGGAGCATAAAAATACAAAAACGTCGGTACGGCTCAAGACCCAAGGAACAAATTTTCGCGCGGTGGGAAGCCGGAGCGGTGAGGGCGGCCCCGGCTGCGCCGATAGAGAGAGAATTGACCGGGGCCGCTCCAGTACTGTGCGACAAAGGGGCAATGCGCACAGACGCCAAAAGGGTGAGGTGTGTGCCGGCCGGGCTAGTTGGGTCGTGTTATATCCGTAAGCCGCAGCCAACCATGGGACAATATTAGCGGGCGCTTCGACCGCGTCAGTTCAGTTTTGAACAGAAATTAATGAAAGACGGCCGGTCGATGCCGTTTCCGGTTCTTACCAACCGACGACTAGCTCGCCAAGTTGTTCGTTAGAAAGTCCTCGACGAAGGACTGATCAACCGCGGTCGCGGGGGCTAGTTGGACGGGCTCGTGGGACGGGCCGAGGCGGTTTGACCCTGCGTTTGATCTTTGGGCCCTGCTCTCGAATGGAGTATCCGAAGAAATCTATCTAAGTCTTTGATTTCTTTGGTGCCGGTTGAGAGGATTGAACTCCCGACCTTCGGTTTACAAAACCGCTGCTCTACCGCTGAGCTAAACCGGCGATTTGAAGCGTGGGCAGCCGACGCAATACGGGCTCGGGCCGATCGTCGGCCGCTCGAATACCAGTTTCCATTGCAAAGGGCTAGAACTCAAAGCCGCGTTCTTCGGCCGATGGACGGGCATGAAAAAAGGCGGCCCTTCGACCGCCTTTTTGGTTTACATAAAGCATAAGCCTTACTGGCAACGATGCCTTCGGCCATCGTCACCTTTGACCAAGCTGCCCGGCGTGCAGACGAAGCCGTTGCGCTGCGCATACGTCTGACCAGACCAGCGGGGGCCGCCATTGTAATAGCCGTTGTTGTAATAGGCATAGGAGTCGTTGCGGAACGGGGCGGTCGCAATCGCGCCGGCCGTGCCGATTGCGCCACCTACGACACCTGCGGCGACGTCACCCGGCCAGAAGCGATGGTCGCGCTCAGTGGCCCGCCGCTCGTTTTCCTCGCGGTAATAGCCGCGGCGGGTGGTGCGATCGTAGTTGCGATCATAGGACGCGCGGCCATAAGTGCCGTCTTGGCGATAGGCGGCCTGCCGCTGATAATCCCCGGTATAGGGATTGCCGGGTCCCTTGTTCTGGCAGTTGGCGTTTGGATAGAACTGCGCGCAATAGCCGGGATTGTAGATCACCTGCTGCGCCATTGCAGGGGCTGTCAGCGCTGATGCCAGGATTGCAGTGGCGCCGAGAATTTTCAATCGCGTCATTGGCTTCTCCGTCGTTCCTCGGGTTGAGACCTAAGCAGTTGCGCATCCGGACGTTCCGACCTTCCCGCTCACGATTTCAAACGCACGACCTCAAGTGAGCGTGAGGTTCCGAATCCGGTTGCATGCGCCGCGCGGCAATGGGAAGTTCCGCATCTCCAAAGCGCAGGGAAACAATGTTCGGAATTCTGGGATTGGGGTTTTTGCTCGGGATGCAGCATGCGCTCGAGGCCGACCATATCGCGGCGGTATCGAGCATCGCCGCGCGGCGTAGCGATATCGGCGACATCGTCAAGCATGGCCTGACGTGGGGCCTCGGCCATACATTGACGCTATTTGCTTTTGCGGGTGCGGCGATCCTGCTCGGGCAGGCGATCCCGGAGCATTGGTCGCGGCCGCTGGAAACCGCCGTCGGCATCATGCTGGTTGGGCTTGGCGCCCACGTCTTGTGGCGGCTCTGGCATGACCGCGTGCATTTTCACCGCCATAGCCATGGCGATGGCACGGTTCATATCCACGCGCACAGCCATGCCGCCGAGCAATCAAATCGAGCCATTCCGCATGGC
>JBAUNU010000510.1:0-2231 GCA_049579405.1 Methylocella sp. | reverse complement strand
GCGATCGAGGCCTTTGAGGCGCTGGCGGCCGACCCGGGCTTCGATCCGGCCTTCAAGGATTTCGCCGCGCTCCGCGCGGCCATGCTGCGACTCGACAGCGACGATCCGCTGGAATTCGAACGAAGATTCGCGCCGCTCGCCTCGGATTCTTTTCCCTATCATCATCAGATCCGCGAGCTGCTTGGCCTTGCCGCGTTGAAGCGGAACGCATTTGACCCTGCTGGGAACTGGTTCGACGGGATCGTCTCCGACCCGCGGGCACCAGCCGGGGTGCGTATGCGCGCCGAAGCTCTTCTCGGTCTGGTTCAATCCGCGGCTTTGCGGCCGGCGAATGCGCAAGCCGGAACCCCGCCGCCCCGGGACGCGCCGGCCAAGTAACACTCCAAAAACAATGTTTACCGTCGCAATCGCCGGCCGGCCGAACGTTGGCAAATCGACGCTGTTCAACCGGCTCGCCGGGAAAAAGCTCGCGCTCGTGAACGACCGCCCCGGGGTGACCCGCGATAGACGCGAGGGCGAGGCCAGACTAGGCGATCTCGCCTTCAAGATCATCGACACCGCCGGCCTACAGGAGGGCGACAGCGCCTCCTTGCCCGGCCGGATGCGTGCCCAGACCGCAGCGGCGCTCGACCTCGCCGACGCGATATTCTTCGTGTTCGACTCGCGCGCGGGTTTGACGCCGGCCGATCGCTACTTCGCCAATCTCGTTCGCCGCGCGCATAAGCCATTGGTCCTCGTCGCCAACAAGGCCGAGGGGCGGGCCGGCGCGGCGGGCGCGCTCGAAGGCTTCGATTTGGGGCTTGGCGAGCCGGTGGCGCTTTCGGCCGAGCATGGGGACGGTTTCGCCGAGCTCTATGCCGCCTTGCGCGAGGCGCTTCCGGAAGCAACCATCCTGCGGGATCAGCCGGAGGAAGATGCCACCCGCGCGCCGCCGGGAGAGGATGAATACGGCTCCGGCCTCGATGTCACGAAGCCGCTGCGGATCGCGATCATTGGCCGTCCCAATGCCGGCAAGTCGACGCTCCTCAACCGGATTCTCGGCCAGGACCGGCTGCTGACGGGACCCGAGCCCGGCCTCACCCGCGACACGATCGGCATCGAATTCGAGTGGCGAAACCGCCGGATCAAAATGTTCGACACGGCGGGCCTGCGCAAGCGCGCAAGGATCACGGACGATTTGGAAAAGCTTGCCGGGGACGATGCCTTGCGCGCGACGAAATTCGCCGAGGTCGTGGTGTTGCTGCTCGACGCGGCAACCCCTTTCGAGAAGCAGGATCTGACTCTCGCCGATCTCGCCGAACGCGAGGGCAGGGCGCTCGTCATCGCGCTCAATAAATGGGATCTGATCGCGACAAAGGGCGCCACGCTCGCGGAATTGCGGGCGGAGGCGGGGAGGCTTTTGCCTCAGGTGAAAGGCGCGCCGGTCATGCCGGTTTCCGGCGCGACGGGAGAAGGTGTCGAGCGACTGATGGATGCGATTTTCCGTGTTCATGAAATCTGGAACAAGCGGATTTCGACGGCGCGACTCAATCGCTGGCTTGCGGCCACCCTCGAACGGGCCCCGCCGCCCGCGGTCGTTGGGCGGCGCATCAAAATCCGCTACATGACGCAACTCCGCGCGCGACCGCCGTATTTTATCCTTTTCGGCAATCAGCTCGCCGCTTTGCCCGCGAGTTATGAACGTTTTCTCGCCAATGACCTGCGCCAAGCCTTCGATCTGCCGGGCGTCCCCATCCGCATCTCGAAAAAAACCAGCGACAATCCCTACGCGGGGAAGAGATCGCGGCAGAAATAGGGGGCGGCCGAACGCGACACCCTGCATCGCGTTTTCTCATAAACCCGGAAATCGTTCCAGGTCGAGACCAGCGGCCTTGGCCTCTGACTCAGCTGGTCTTTGCAAATGAGGGCTGGCGCGATTGTCCGCTCGGCGATAATTCGCGGAGATCCCGATGCCGATCAAGCGCGGATTTTGCTCTTGCTCACTGGCCTCGCCGGTCCCGCATTTGACCTTTGATCCGGAACGGATGCGCCGGATAGACTCCAAGGATTTTCAATTCCTTGCAGAAAAACGCCAGCTCCTCCAACGCGCGCGCCAGCCCCGGCTCCTCCGGATGGGCCTCGACATCGGCCAAAAATTGGGTGGCGGTGAATTCCCCGCCCACCATGTAGCTTTCGAGCTTGGTCATATTGACGCCATTGGTGGCGAAACCGCCGAGCGCCTTGTACAGTGC
>JBAUNU010000509.1:0-8232 GCA_049579405.1 Methylocella sp. | reverse complement strand
CCGCGATTCCGAGCGGCGCGGGCGCATCGAGCGGGCTAAACGAAAGCGCATCGGTCAAGGAATTGCGGCTCCTCTAACATTAAAATGGGAAATACCCACGCGAAACCGAATCATACAGGTTGCGTGCATTATGCGCCAAATTGGCTGGCGCCAAAGCGGAGCCTTGGGCTAAGGAAATCAGACCGTCTCCAGCCGCGCCATTTCCGTCTCGAACTCGAAGCGCAATTGGACGGCTTCGTCTCCGGGCAGCCAAAGCGTCATCTGCGGGAAAATGGTGCGGTATAGCGAAGCGCGCGCCGGCTCCCAGGGCGACGTTTGCGCCGCCCGCGCCTCGGCAAGAATTTTGTGCAGACGCGCACGCACCTTGTCGCAATTGGGGCGATAGGAGGGAATGGCCTCCGCGCCGAACAGGTCGGACTGCGATTCCGTGACGAACAGGTCCGGTTGACCGGTGCGAGCCATGAGTTCACCGCTTGGAAGAGAGGACTCGTACGCATAATGCACCACTGCACCGGCCGGCGCGAGCTTTGCGTAGAGTTATCCCCGATCGGGAAAAGCGGTCCGGTATGCCTCGTCGATCCTCGCCATCTGCTCGATGGTGAAGGCGAGGCTGTCGGCGATAGCGGACACATGATTTATTTCGTCGAGCGACAGCACACGGCCCTTGACCTTGCGCGACTTTAGATATTTGTCGAGCACCTGATAGCCGCCGATGTGGAAATCCCACACGGCTTGCGTCACCGGCTTGAAAACTTGCGTCTTGTTGATCGCGACCGCCTGTTGCTCGGGCGAATAGAGCACCGTCTCGACCGTATGGCCGCCCTTGCCGTGATAGGCAGCCAGTCCTCGGCGCGGCAACTCGCGCAGCAGGTGCGCCTGCATCAGCGCCCAGCCGAGGCTCGACAACGTTTCGAAATCATCCGCCGAGTCCGGAAACGGCACGCGCGGAAAATCGATGCGCAGGAATTCGCCGTAACGAGTGCGGTAGGTAGGCGCGTGTAGAATGGCGTAGATGTAGCCGAGGATTTCCTCGGCGGTGCAATGGTGCTCGTAGCGGCCATCGATGAAGGCGCGGAAGTCGGCGGACAGGTTTTCATGCCGCGTGCCCTGACGATCGAAGCGTCAGGCGGGAAAAACCTGATTGGCCTCACGCGACTCGTCTGAAATCAGGCAATCATTCGCAGGCTCGTTCGCAATGAATGCATGGTGCCAGTGTGCTGTGCCGATTTGCCTGGACACAACCAATGAAATATTGTTGCGATGGGACACATGATCCAAAAGTTCCCTTCGCGGATAATCCAGAACTCGGGACCAAAAAAGCAGTACGGGCTATCAAAGGGCCGGTATGCGCACCGGATCACGCTGCGCTGCCAATGCTCGTTGCCCCGTAACGCCTTACGTGCGTCACCGCCTTTCCAGTCGCGATTATCCTTTAGACGATATTTCTCTGCAAGCTCGCTGTCTGACAGAGCCGTACCAATCATATCCCTGGCGCGCGCTTCTATCTCTGAACGCTGAAAGGCGATAGCGAAGTGGTCCCGATGAGATTGGAAGCCAAGAACGTTCAAGCCAAAAATCTGCGCCTTCTGACCTGTGGGGTTTGGGCTGTCAGCTATTGACCAGCCAGACTTGTAACTGCCCCATCCCGTCCAGTCCAACGGACGAAACATATAGTAGGGTTCAAAATAACGGACCTCCTTCCATGCGATGCTGCGCATCTCGGCATCAGCAGAAGCTTTGTACTTCTGAAGGCGGCTTCCCCATATTTCCGAGAACCGAATGCTTTTTGATGCACCAGGCATCTTTACTAGCAGGGCGATTGCAACACCCTTTTGGATGTCGAAGACATTTTCGTTCTGAGTGCCTCCTGGAGCCAATTCCTTTGGTTTTGTGCTGCCGTGGAGATCCAAAATCCAAATCTGGTCAAATGTACCCACAAGCGACTGGCGCATTCCCCTAAAAGTCGGATTATCGAGCCAGGAATGATTGGTGATGACGCCGACGACTCCTTCCTCAACCGCGTCCATTTTCATCTGTGCGAAGCGAATGAATTTCACATAGCCATCTTGAAGCCACTTTGGATTCTGCTCGCCGAGCGGTCTGCCATCGACTACTTTGTAGTCTTCGATAAGAGCACCAATAGCGGTCTTGATTTTCCGGCGTAGCACCTTGGGCTCCTTCAATCTGAACACGCCTTTTTTCGTGCGTCTCTCGCGAACCGTCTCCACCACAACTCGCTCGCTCGGATTCTTCGAGTGACCGGCATAGGGTGGGTTTCCAGTGATCACCAGGATTTCGCGGTCTTTGACAGTCTGCGCTGCCTCAACCTCGGCGCTAATCGCAGGAAGCAAGAAATTGGCTTGGGGCTCAATCGGCTCCAGGGTGTTGGTCAGGGACACCTGCAACCGCTCGCCGTCCTGCAAGGCGTGGCCCTTGTCGGCGAGATATTGCGAGAGTTTTAGATGCGCGATGGTGTAGGGCGCTATGAGATATTCGAAGCCGAAGATATTCTTCAGCAAATGCTCACGCACGACAAGGCCCGCCTTGTCCGAGTCCGCGCCCCCGATATTGTCGAAGATGTGCTGAAAGACCTCCAGCAGAAATGTGCCGGTGCCACAGGCAAAATCGAGCACAGTGACGCGGTTATTGTCGGCAAGCCCTTCCCTAACTTTAAATACGTCCTTCAAAATATCGTCGATCGCACGGACGATGAAGTTCACGATGGGCGGCGGCGTATAATAGACGCCTCGGCGTTTGCGCTCGGCCGGGTCGTAGGCCTTTAGGTACGGCTCGTAGAAGAAAACAAAAGGATCGCGCTCGAAGAGGCGGTGCTCCTCCTCGTCGGCGGCGCGCAGCTTGCGGCTGATCGCCGTGCGCTGGCGAAACGACAAATCCTCGTGAATGGCTACCAGGTCGAGGCCATTGACGATAGAGAGCACCTCCTCGACAACCCAGCGCACGCTTTGGTATTCGTCCTTCTCAAGCTCGGTCAGGAAGTCGACCAGTTCGCGGATGAGCTTGAAGGAGCGGGGTACGTATTCCCGCGCGTTGTGCAGCGTCACGGGCTGCGAGTCGGAGTTGAGACGCGCCAGAAATAGCCCGTAGACCAGCATTTGCGCAAATGCGTCGGCGAATTCCTTCAGGGTCAGTTCACTGATCGCGGAAGGCCCGGAAAAGCCCGTAGAGCCGCTCCCCCTTGTGCTCCCGTTCCTGCCGCACCAGCTCCTCGCCCAGATAATCGCGCAGGAACTTGCTGCGCTTGGCGAGTGCGAGCGCCAGTTTTTTAGACTCGGCAATGCCCTCCGGCGCGGTCGAGAAAAACCCGCGGAGCAAAGTGGAGACCGCCTTGACCCGATCCTCGCGCGGCTTTTTTGGCCTCCCTTCGAGATCTTCCCGAAAGGCGATGCGTTCCCGCCCGCTGACCTTGGCATCCTTGATCCAGATGAATTCCAAATAGTCGGTGAGCAGGATGTTGTTCGACAGCGCCTTGTAGCGCTTGATCTGGTCGGACTTGAGAATTTTATCGAGGGTTTCCCCGACGTTTTTGTTCTCGACATAGCCGAGGATCATCGCCGCCTTCATCACCTTGAAGTCCGGCGCGCCCGAGCCGCGCACCTTTTTCGCCTCGTGGATGATGCGAATACCGGGATCGGCCTCATGAGCCGCCGCGTTCAAGAGAGTTTCGAGCGCGCCCCGGTCGGAATGCTCGGTTTTGTCATCGCGGTCCTGTCTCAGGAGGAGCAAATATCTCTCAAAAACGTCCTTCATGGAAAGGGACCGGATTCGCGGCTCGTGCGCCGGTTAAAAACCGCATGGCCAAACATAACCTTATTGCAGTATTGCGCTGGCGCCAAATTCCCGCGCCGGGTCTCGCCGCTAACCTTCGCATCGCCGCCAACGATCTCGCTCTGCCGGCGCGGAAAAAATCCCGGCGCCGAAAAGCTAGGCATCATCGTCGGCCACCATGGCGGTGATTTCCGCCTCGCACACAAGCAGGCCGTCCACCAACGCTCGGCCCTTGTACCACCACATGCCGCGGCGCCGGTTGGTCTTGGTCATATGAAACTCGACCCGGTCGCCCGGCATGACCGGCTTACGAAACCTGGCCTTGTCGATACTCGTGAGATAAACAAGCGGCGGCTTTCGGCCGGGCGAATGCGCGTTGACGCACAAAACCCCGGCGGTCTGGGCCATGCCCTCGATCAGAAGAACCCCGGGCATGACCGGGCGCTCCGGGAAATGCCCCTGGAATTGCGGCTCATTGATGCTGACATTCTTGATGCCGATGCCGGATGCGTCGCCCCGTGCCTCGATCACGCGGTCAATCATCAGAAATGGATAGCGGTGCGGCAGGGATTTCAACAAGCGCAGAATGTCAAATGTTTCGATCGTTACAGGCTCTGCCTCGTGCATGGTGCCCGCTCCCCCTGGCGCCAAACAGCCACCCGATCGTTCGCGTGGTGCGCCGCGCGGCGCCAGCGGCGGCTTCGTTCCAAGCGATAGCGGAAATTCCCAAACCACGCCATCGCTCATCAGCGCCCTTTCGTGATAGGGCGTTAGGTTGTAAGGGAGGAGTTTAATCCCGTGCGGCTATTCAACTTCCGCTTGGCAACAGCCGCGCCCTTGTTGGCCGCGGTCATGCGTGCCGCCGAGTCTCAAGTATGAACCTCTCCGCGCCTTTCATCGCGCGTCCGGTGGCGACCACGCTCCTTACCCTGGGGATTGCGCTTGCCGGGTGCCTTGCGTTTCTGAAGCTGCCGGTCTCGCCGCTTCCGCAAGTCGATTTTCCCACGATCCTGGTGCAGGCGCAGCTTCCCGGGGCGAGCCCAGATACCGTGGCGTCGAGCTTGGCAGAACCGCTCGAACGCCACCTTGGCCAGATCGCCCACGTCACGGAAATGACCTCGGCAAGCACCCTCGGACAGACCCGCATTATCCTCCTCTTCGACGTCGACCGCGACATCGACGGCGCCGCGCGCGACGTCCAGGCGGCGATCAACGCGGCGGGCGCCGATCTGCCGACGAACCTGCCCACCAATCCGACCTATCGCAAGATCAATCCCGCCGACGCGCCGATCCTTATCCTCACCATGATTTCGAAGACCAGGTCGCGCGGGCAGATGTATGATCTCGCCAGCAATATCCTCCAGCAAAGGCTCTCCCAGCTTGATGGCATCGGTCAAGTTTTCATTTTCGGCGGTGCCTTGCCCGCGGTGCGCGTCGAGATCAACCCGCACGCCTTGGCCAAATATGGCATCGGGCTCGAGGACGTGCGCGCGGCGCTGGCGTCCGCCAATGCCAACAGCCCGAAAGGCGCGATCGAGGACGGCCAACGGCACCTCCAAATCTACACCAACGATCAAGCGACCCGGGCCGCCGATTATACGCCTCTCGTCATCGCCTACCGCAATGGCGCCCCGGTGCGGCTCACCGACGTCGCCGATGTGCTGGATTCGGTGGAGGACGTGCGCAATCTGGGCCTTTCCGACGGCCGGGAGGCGGTTTTCGCGGTCATTTTCCGTCAGCCCGGCGCCAACATCATCGATACGGTCGAGCGCGTGAAGGCCGAATTGCCGCATCTCCAAGCGGCGATGCCAAGCGATATCGAATTCCAGCCCGCCTCCGATCGCAGCACCACGATCCGCGCCTCGTTGCATGACACCGAATGGACCTTGGCCATCGCGATTCTCTTGGTCACGCTGATCGTCTTCTTGTTCCTCCGTGATCTGCGCGCCGCGATCATTCCAAGCGTCGCAGTGCTGGTTTCGATCATCGGCACTTTCGGCGCGATGTATCTCATGAACTTTAGCTTGAACAATTTGTCGCTGATGGCCCTGACCATCGCGACCGGCTTCGTCGTCGACGATGCGATCGTAGTGCTCGAAAATGTATCCCGCCACGCCGATGCGGGCAGGGGGCGCGTCGAGGCGGCGCTGACCGGCGCGCGGGAAGTAGGATTTACCGTGCTGTCGATCAGCATCTCGTTGATTGCGGTGTTTCTTCCGATTCTGCTGATGGGCGGGATTGTCGGCCGCCTGTTTCGCGAATTCGCACTCACTCTTTCGCTCGCCATCCTCGTCTCGCTCGCCTTGTCCTTGACCTTGACGCCGATGATGTGCGCGCGGGTCCTGAAGCCCCACGCGCCCGCTCAGGCGCGTGCGCGCCGGTTCGACCCGTTCGCCAGGGTCCTGCAGGGCTACGAGCGAACGCTCGGCTGGGCACTGCGCCACGGCATCCTGGTGATGGTGGTTTTGCTTTCGACGGTTGGCCTCAACGTCTATTTGTTCAAGATCGTGCCAAAGGGCTTCTTTCCGCAGCAGGACACCGGCCGTTTGTACGGCTCCATTCAGGCCGACCAGGCAATCTCGTTCCAAGCGATGCGTCTGAAACTCGCGCAGCTTCAGGCGATCGTGCAAGCCGACCCGGCGATTGCCAGCGTCAAGGGCTATACCGGCTCGGGCTCGGGGACCAACACCGGCTCGGTGTATATCGACCTGAAGCCAAAGTCCCAACGCAGCGAGACGGCCGACGAGGTGATCGCCCGCCTGCGCGAGAAGCTTAGACAAGTGCCGGGCGCGCGTCTTTATCTGCAAGCGGTGCAGGACATCCGCATGGGCGGGCGGGTGAGCAATGCCCAATATCAATTCACCTTGCAGGGCGAGAGCACGAGCGAACTCTATGCCTTCGTGCCGCGTCTCGTCGAGGCCCTGCAAAAAAGTTCCGTGCTCGCGGACGTTAATTCCGACCAGCAGCAGACTGGCTTGGAAACCGATATCGACATCGATCGCGACACGGCTTCCCGTCTCGGTCTCATCGTCAGCCAGATCGACAATACGCTTTATGACGCGTTCGGGCAGCGCCAGGTTTCGACCATCTACAGCGCGGTCAACCAATACCATGTGGTGATGGTGGTGGATCCGCGCTATTGGCAAGCTCCGGCGATCTTGAAAGACCTCTATGTCAGCACTTCCGGCGCCAGCCCGAGCGGCACGGCGGCCTCCAATGCCGTGGCGGGAACGGTGACGCAAAGCCCCGCTACGCTGGCCCCGGGGTCATCGAGCGCCAATTCAAGTGCGGCCGCGAACACCGAGGGAGCCGAGGCGCGCAACGCCCAAACCAATGCGCTCGCCAACACCGGCAAACAGGGCACTTCCGCCGGCGCGGCCGTCAGCACAACCCAGGAAACAATGGTTCCGCTCGCCGCCTTCAGCCATTTTCGGCCGGGCCACACACCCTTGGCGGTCAACCACCAGGGCCTGTTCGTGGCGAGCACCATCTCCTACAATCTGCAGCCCGGCGCATCGCTCGGCGACGCGGCCACGGAGATCCAGGCGGCGTTGAAGGCGCTCCACGCCCCGGCCACGATCCACGGCAGCCTGCAAGGAACGGCCCGTCTGTTCCAAGAGTCTTTGGCGAATGAGCTCTTGTTGATCGTCGCCGCGCTCGCCACGGTCTATATCGTTCTGGGCATTCTTTACGAAAGCTTCATCCATCCAATCACCATTCTCTCGACCTTGTTTTCGGCCGGGGTCGGCGCGGTCCTCGCGCTTTTGCTGTTTCACACCGAGTTCAGCATCATCGCCATGATCGGGGTGATTTTGCTGATTGGCATTGTCAAGAAAAACGCGATTTTAATGATCGATTTCGCGCTCGAGGCGGAACGCTCGGACGGGCTTTCGCCGCGCGACGCGATTTTTCGCGCCTGCCTGTTGCGATTTCGCCCGATCATGATGACGACGTTCGCCGCGATTTTCGGGGCTGTCCCGCTGCTCCTGAGCTTCGGCGAAGGGAGTGAGATCCGCCGCCCGCTGGGCATTGCGATCGTCGGCGGGCTGATCGTCAGCCAGCTTCTGACCCTTTACACGACGCCGGTGCTTTATCTCTACCTCGACCGGTTCCGGCTCTGGTCGAACCGGCAATGGCGCCGCCTGTTTCCGCGCTTTACCGGTGCCGTTCCGGAACCTTCGGAGTAGCCAGGAGTGTCTCGGTTTGAATTTCAGTTCCGGGCGGCAAACAGACATTTTTCCGATTTCAAAAGGCGGCTGCTTTTTGATCCGAAACGGACTCAGCGGCGGAGAGGTGCCGTTGCATAAATCAAACAGACCGTGTGGAAACGCCAGTGGCTTGAAGATCGCCAGGGCTTGGTGGGGTTTTTGGCCGGTATTTGCCATTTCCCGCCAAAAGCTGCTTCTGACCTCGCTTGCGCTTCCACGACCATCCTGAAGCAGCCCT
>JBAUNU010000508.1:0-2217 GCA_049579405.1 Methylocella sp. | reverse complement strand
CCTGAGCGATATCGATGTCCTCGTCGATCTCCGGCGGATTGGGCAGGCCATCGCGCGGCGGCTCGGGAGTCGTGCTTGGCCAGAGCAGAGGCCGGCAGATCCGCCGCGGGCCAGCCGACGTGTTGCCATGCAGCGCGAGATCGACATGGATATGATTATAGTGAAAGATATTGGCGCCGGGGCCAAGCACCGTCGTGAATTGGCCGCAAGCGCCGGCATGGACGTCTTGCAGGAAGGCCCGCGTTTGATCGTCGCCCCGGGTCCAATCGCGGGCGATGGAGATCTCGCGCCCGTCCGCGAGACGAAAACCGCCAATGTCGAAGGCATTGCCAAAAGCATGTTCGGAAATGCGTCCGCCCGGCTGATTGTTCATCGTCCGGCAGCTGTAGGCGCCCATTGAATCAATCCCGGCCACCGGCTGACCGAAACGCGCCCGCGCGGCCGGCTGCACGATTTCACGGAGCCACGCATTGAGCGCGGCGATCATCGGGCAGTCGAGTGTATAAATCGAATTAAAGCGCACCGCGCCATCGAGCAAGGCGCTCACCTTGAAGGGCCGGGTCAGGCCGCAAATGCCAGGGCCGTCGATCTCGCGGGCCGGCTGGACATAGGCCGAGACATGGATCAGCTGTTGCGCGAGACAAGCATTTTCCGCCTCGCCGCGCCACGCCGGCCGGCGCGGCCTCTCGTAATTCGAGCAGGCGGCCAGCGCCAGCATCAAGGCCGCGGCTACGGCAAATGGCAGAACGCGACGCGCCATTGGCAAGACATGCGCGCAATATCTTAATCGGCGCTAAAGCATCGCGGTTAATGGATTTGAAACCATGCCGTGCAACGAGGCGAAGGTCATGCCGACAATCGAAGTAACGCCGGAGATCGTGATCGATCAGTCCGAACTCGCCTTTTCCTTTGCCCGCTCGGGCGGCCCAGGCGGGCAGAATGTCAACAAGGTGGAGACCGCGACGCAATTGCGCTTCGACGTGACCCATTCGCCCTCTCTCGACGAAGCGGTGAAACGCCGTCTTAAGCGGCTCGCGGGCACAAGGCTCACCAAGGACGGCGTGCTGGTGATCTTCGCGCGGACGCACCGTTCGCAGGAGCGGAACCGCCAGGACGCGCTCGCGCGATTGCTTCGCTTGATCGCGGCGGCGGCGGAAGAGCCGGAATTTCGCGTGAAAACCCGTCCCCGCCTCGCAGCCCGCGAACGCCGCATCGAAACCAAGGTCCGGCGCGGCGAAACAAAGCGCCTCAGACATATGCCGGTCGAGTAAGCCGAGTGCCGTGAAGCTCAAGTGGCGCACCCCATCGCTGGGCTGGAAAGGCCAGCGCGAACGACGATGGCCAAATTCAAGCATTGCCCGCCAAGGGACGTCCCTCGTCCGGTTCGACCAAATGTGGCGCGGCACATCGTGCACCCGCGTGGCGGCCGCCCGGCGGCTCCCCTTGTGTCTGCAAAAGATCAGGTTAAAACTCGATAAGCGGCGGGTCGGTGCGCACGATCCGGAGCGGAAGCAGCTGATGAGGACCGGCACGCCGGCCCTCGTCCGCCGGAAAGCGCATCTCGTTCCCGTTGGGATTAATGCCGCAGCGGATCGGTGGCCCCGGGCTTGTTGGTTGAAGCCGGCGGCGGCGGGGGGCATACCGTCTGAACGAAGCTAACTACGACGTCGTCCACGAAATTGAAGTATGTAAAAAAGTCTCGCCACTCTGTCCAGTCGGCTTTCTTCACCGATCTGCCTACTTTTATTGCGATGTTGTCGTTGCCGACAGCTTTGTATGTGTCGCTGGGCGTGGCATAGTTCCCGTAAAGGATGACGACATTGGAATCGACAAAAATTTGGCCGCCTCCCGCGTTAAATGTGATGTAATACCAATTGTTACTTGGAATATCTATACAAACCTGCTGGATGCCGCCCAGGCTGTACTCGCCGGGCGCAATTTGCGCCATCGCGCCGGATGGAACCATCGCGGCGGCGGCTGACCCTAAAACGCAAGCGCTCTTATTCATGAAACTCTCCCCTTGGACGCGTTTGGACGTGTTATAAACAAATCACGATCAATTTCCTTGAGCGTAACATGCATGCCCCTTTTTCCGCATCACATACAAGGTCTTTTGGGCGTTCGTTCGGCCGCTAAAATTCCGTGCGTTGACGGCCGTGCCGGTTTCCCGCCGTCCGCAGGACGCTCCCTCCCAGAGGGGGCACGCCTGGATGAGGC
>JBAUNU010000507.1:0-11146 GCA_049579405.1 Methylocella sp. | reverse complement strand
TTCTGCAAGCTCAAGAACTGGCGACGCATCGCAACCCGATATGACCGCTATGCGCAAAACTATCTCTCTGGTCTCGCCCTCGCAGCCATAATGATCGCATGGATTTGAATGAGTCCCCAACCTAGGGTTCGGAATGAAAAGGCTCCGCAAGCCGGGCAAGCTTCCCCCGGGGAACGCTGGAGTTTGGATTCCAATTCAGCGACGCGCTTTTCAAGTGCATCTATCTTTTCCGGCGCTTCGACACGCTTCCACACATCCCATCGACGCAAAAGTTCGGTGAGTTCTCCTAGGACAGCATGATTGAATTCTCTCATAATGAAACCGGGATGACGCGGTTTCCGCCAAATGTTGAACAGATATGTATCGAGTGTGCGTCCACGATAATGTGGCTTGTCGTTAGGCGCAATGACACTGAATTGAGATTCCCCATCTCGGAAGGAGATAGGCAACATTTGGCGCGCCTACTGCTTGGCGATCTTGCGACGAATCCGAAGTAGTTTCGCCGCTTTTTGTTTAAGCGTGCGCGGCTTCGTCAAGCCTCTTATATGTTAAACGTTTGCCGGTGATGCCCTTAAGCAATTTGTCAGCGCGGGCGCCGTCATTCACGCCAAGCCCGGAACGATTGTTATAACGGAAATCGAAATTCCGCCAAATAGCGATCGAGATGTTGCTCGCTGATTTGGTGATAGGTTCCATATATACCGCGCTTGAAGATCGAAAAATAATTTTCGGCCGTGTTGACATGGACGAAGCCTCCTAAGCGAACATATTCGTCTGCGGAGTGGTTCACGGTTCCATGGCCTGCATATTCCTTTCCAAGCTTCGTATAAGCGGCGTTTTCGTCTGCCATGAGATATGATTTTCGGCGGGCGACTTTGACCGCGACTTCGCGCAACGTCTTTGCGGTTGTGTTTTTGATATGGAATGAGCGGACTTTGCCGCCGCGCTCGACCAGTGACATGACAATGTGTTTCTGTGGCTCTGGCTTGTAAGCGCGATTTTTGGCTTTGCCACCGATAACAGTTTCGTCGGCTTCAACGACCTTATCATCGCCACCAATCGGTGTTGGGAATGTGCCATCGCGCATCGCTTCGCGAATGCGGTGCATCATAAACCACGTTGACTTATAGCTGACTCCCAACATTCGACTCATTTGAAGAGCGGACATGGCTTTCTTTGATGAGCAAACGAGGAAGGCGGCCATTAGCCATTTGGTCAATGGGATATGCGAGCGTTCGAACAGTGTCCCGACTGTTACCGTGAACTGACTACGGCATTCGGCGGCGTTGCATTGATAGAGGCCCGGACGTGTTTCAATCGCCGTGGCGTCGTCAACAGCACCGCAATGCCCACAAACTGTACCGTCTGGCCAGAGATGGCTCTCAAGCCACTCGCGAGCCTTCGTTTCGTTGTGAAAAACCTTGTTCTGCAACTCATTTGCCATGACCAGCTCCTATCGTCTTGATAAGAACCGTACATCAAAAAGTTGCTGAGTCAAGGTGATAATTGCCCATTTGCGGATAACGTCAAAGCCGCGATCGATCGAGACATGATTTTGATCGCCGAGGACGGGTTCCATGTCGGGGTAGATCGTCGACGCGAGCCTCATCGCCGCACCGCGCCAGCGCAATAAAGTTCGCCATTGACACGCGGAAATTTTCAAGCATTATTATGTGACCTTGTAGCTAGGCGTTTAGTCCCACGTTGTGCTGGAACGGATTTATAGTGAAGCGTTTGGGCTTTGTTGTCTAGATTTTGCTAATATTCGTAAGGTCAGACCTTTGAAGAGTCTAGCGGCTGCTTTTCTTACGCCGCGGGTGGCCCCTCACCATCCCTTCGCTCCGGGTCGTGAACGCCGCGCCAACCGTTCGCGTACGAAATCCGGCATCCCCGCGGTCGAGGTATCCTCCACCGCTACACACGCCGCTGATGGAGCTGTCCAGGCGTCCGCATGATAAGAAGAAGCTCTGGTTGCGTTGACTTGAAGTTCCTTCGGCTATATTACCTGGGTATTGTGACTTAAGAACTTTGTTCAAACTGTAATGCGCTCGGGAATTGACATGACCGTAGTAATTAATGGACGTTTTCTCAACCAACCCGTCACGGGTGTCCAGCGATATGGGCGAGCCTTCCTCGAACACCTTGACGCTATGCCAGATAAATGGGGCCACCATACGTTTTCTGTGATTTGCCCAAAATTATCCAGATCTCAGCCGCAACTTCGGAACATTGAGATCGTCCAACGTGGGAAACTCAAGAGCCATCTTTGGGAGCAGCTTGAACTGCCATTTTATCTAGATGGAAGCTTGTTGCTGTGCTTCGCAAATACTGCCCCGATTCTATCTCTCTTTTCAGGTAAGCGAATAGTCACTGTTGTCCATAGTCTCGCCTACGCCTGTTTTCCTGAGAGCTATAGCCCGATCTTTCGCGCAACTTACAGCGTGATTACGCCATTGGTCATGCGGTATTCCTCAGTCGTCATTACAGTCTCGGAAACGGCGAAAAAATCTATTCTCCGCCGCTATCCCAACGTTGAAAAACGTCTTTTCGTTGTTCCAAATGGTGGCCTCCCATACCACATAGTTCCAAAAGAAACCTCCCCTTGCGTGGGCCCGTATATTCTTTATGTTGGCACCTTCAACAAGCTCAAAAACTTCCCCGCTGTCCTGAAAGTCGCAGAACGCATCCTGACAAAGCACAGAGATTTCTTTTTTGTTTTCATTGGCGATACAGGGGCCATTTATAATGAGGCAATTTTTCGACGCGACGAGATACTGTCGTCGAGGATGTTGTTCCCGGGACAAATCGACGATTTTGGATTAATGGCCCAATACTATAAACATGCGACCGCACTCGTTTTTCCATCGCAATCGGAATCGTCTGGACTTCCGCCGATTGAAGCGATGAGCTTTGGATGTCCAGTGATTGTATCTGATATTCCCGCGCTTAGGGAACGTTGCGGTGACGCGGCCATCTATTGTGAGCCCTGTGTCCATGATATTTTCGAGAAGACGGACATTGTCATCCGTGACCACAACCTGCGCGTCGATTTAGCAGAGAGGGGCCTGCAGCACGCCACGCAATTCACCTGGGACAATTGCGTTCTAAATACATTGAACATATTGCATTCAATCGATGGCTAGGATCTTGCAATAATATGGTCTGTCACACTGATCCTCCGAGCCTTTGGCGTCGTGAATGTCGAAGGCCTGCAGGCCACTACGTTCGCACGGAGGGCTTTAATAGAGAAGCTGCTGCCGGCGGGGCCGAGCTATCTCTTAAGCTGGACCGTTCTCAAAACCTCGCCAACTCGCAGGATTTCCGATTCCATCGTGGCAGACGGTGGAGATGATTCGATGCGCGGCCAGCCTGGATTTTTCGATGTCGATGAGCGGTTGAAGCGGTTGAGCGATCTTGGCGACCAGCTCGATGCCTTCCGGGCGGCAGTAGATTTCGAGATGTTTCGCCCGGAGCTGAATGCGGCGCTTGCTTATTCCGATGGCTCGCAAGGCGGGCGCCCGCCGTTCGATCCGGTGATGATGTTTAAAATTCTCGTCATTCAGACGGCGAACAATCTCTCGGACGAACGCGCCGAGTTCCTGATCAACGACCGCCTCTCCTTCATGCGTTTTCTCGGACTGGGATTGTCGGATCGCGTGCCTGGTGCCCGCACGATATGGCTGTTTCGGGAGAAACTGACGAAGGCCGGTGCCATCGAGCTACTGTTCGCACGGTTCGATGCGACCCTGAGAGAAGCGGGCTATATCGCCATGTCGGGTCAGATCGTCGATGCGAGCCTGATCGCGGCGCAGCGCCAACGCAACACCGAGGACGAGAAGAAAGCGATCAAGGAGGGCCGTATTCCAGATGACTGGAAGGACAAACCCGCGAAGCTGCGTCAGAAGGATCGTGACGCGCCGTGGACGGTGAAGTTCACCAAGGCCAAGCCGCGCGAGGACGGCTCGACGCCGCCGGTCGATCTGGCGACCCCGGTCTACGGATATCAAAATCAGATCTCGATCGATCGCGGCTTTGGCTTCATCCGAAAATGGAGTGCGACGGAGGTTGCGGCCTACGAGGGCTGCCGTCTGCGCGAGGGACTTCTCGATAAGAGCAACACCGAGGGCGGAGTGTGGGCGGGTACGGCCTATCGCTCGAAAGCCAACGAGGAGTTCATGGAGAGGAACGGCTTCGTCAGCCATGTCCATCGCAAGAAGCCGAAGGGTCGCATTATGCCGAGCCGATGCGGCGGGGCACCAACGTCAAATCGCAAAATCCGCTCCAAGGTCGAGCACATCTTCGCCGAGCAGAAGGACCGGATGGACTTGTTACTCCGCGTTCTTGCTCCAGCGCGCAAAACATCTGAAGAGACCGAATTCCTGGCCCCGTTTCGCTCGGGCATATCGCGCCTGCGCCGATACGCAGAATTCACAGGCGAAATCATTCCTCATTCGCCCACATCCGCCAGCATTCCGCGTCCGTTAGATCGCGCCAAACTCGATGCGGCCTCGGAAAAAGCAGCCTTAAATCTCGAACGGATCCCTGCCAAAAATGTCAAAACGGTCTCGGCATGAACCACTTTATCTTACGTTTAGTCTCAGATGCCGCGCACAAACTCAGGTTGGACGAGATAATCGGCCAAAGATACAAAGGGGCCGGCTCGATCATTTTCGGACATAGTGTGGTTCAAAGCCGGACTGACGCCGTCGATTCGGACTTACAGTTGAGTATTGGGTTTCTAGAGCTTCTTCTCAGGCATTACATAGCGAATCGCATAGATATCATTTCGCTCGATGAATCATTCGAGCGGTTGAGCACCGGCAACAAAAGACAATTTATCTGCTTTACATTTGACGATGGATATCGGGATAATCTGACCTCGGTCCTACAACTATTCAAAAAATACGCTAGTCCATTTGCAGTATATGTTACCACAGCGTTCTTGGAGCGACGTTTCGATTATTGGTGGGCGCCCCTTAGAGAGGTGCTCCGCCGCCATAACGAAGATATTTTTATTGTCGGAGGTAGGCGCTTTTTAACATCGACACCCCAACAGAAAAGAAGAACATTTCACACAATATGCAGAAATATAGGCAATCTAAAGATAGACGTTAAGGAAATCAATCATTTTTGTCGGCGGAAGGGTGTAACTGAGGAGCAGATGTTGGATAGAGACGCCCTTAAGCCTAGCGAATTAAAAGTGCTTTCCGAAGACCCTCTTGTCGAAATCGGCGGACATACAGAAACCCATCGAAATCTGGCCCAATTGACTCTCGATGATGCTCGCGCTGATATATTGAGAAATCAGTGCTATCTTGAGCGGCTCATCGGAAAGGAAGTGCGCCATTTCGCATATCCTTACGGCGATGCTGATAGCTGCGGCGAGAGGGAGTTTGCTCTCTGCCGAGAACTGGGCTTTCGTTCAGCGGCAACGGCGAGGTTGGGCGGACTTTTCACCGAACATCTCATTCACAACACGAGTTTGCCGCGCATTCGCTTTTTCGGCGGGTGCGAGAGTATCGGATTGATCGAGTGCCAGCGAAATGGCGCCATCGGTGCAATACAATCCCGGCTTGGGAGTCCGATTATAATGACGGCCGGCGAACCGGTGGGGACCGTTGCGTTCAGAGACCGTCGCGCGATTAGTAGAACGGTACGCAGAGGAGACGCGCACTGACTCGGTGGGCGTTCGGCATTATGTTGTAAACCGGCTACCGTCCGCTCATGCAGATCAGGAGAACAGGGCCCCGCAATCAGTGTGGACCTTCTTTCGCCGCGGATTTTCACGCGCAAGCGGGGGAAATAAATCGGGTTGACGGAATCGAGGGCGCGGTTCTGCTCGTCGCGAGCCTCAGCGATCACTTCCCAGCATGGGCTTCACTCAATTTCGCGGTCACGTGCGACCGAAAGGAGCACTTCGTAGACCGCGAGTAAAACGGCGTTATTCTCGGCGAGCCTCACTGGGAGACGTTTCGCAAATCAGTCGCCGAGATCTTTGTAGGGTCGTTCCGAATCTCTCGGCCGTCGGCCGCATACCCAAAGACAATCCCCTCAAAATCCTCAGGTTTAGGTCCGCCCGGCCTTCGCAGGATGAGGCGCAATCGGGCCTTCTGGCACCTTACCAGGAAAACAGCAGATCCCCTGGACGCGGAGATGACGAACCAAAGCGCTGTTATAAATATTGACATATATTAATTATTATCATATGATATTTATCACACAGAGCGGCACAGCTAAAGCCATATTAATGCAAAGGAAATCACATGAGATACCCTTCCTTGCTCGGGCCAATGGTCCTAGCTTCATGCTTGACTATGCCCGCCATCGGCCGCTGCAGCCCGATAGCCTACATCGCCAGCAGCTATGGATCGTCCAACAGCAGTTCGGGCCCGGTAACAATAAGCGTCCCAGCAGGAACGGGGAACGGTGATTTGATGCTGGCCTACATTGCGACGCAAACAGCCGATGGAGCGTGGATAACCGCGCCTCCAGGCTGGGTGCAGGTGATAAAGACCTTTAACGTAAGCCAAGGTGCGCAGCTTTTTTGGCGCGTCGCGAACAACGAGCCCGCTTCTTACACATGGAGCGGCACATCCTACCCGGAAGGGGTGATTAGGACCTATCGAAATGTCAGCACCACAGCGCCGATCGGCAGCGATGCCGGCTGCGGAACCTACGCTACATCTTGCCAAGTCCCTGTCCTGGCCGAAACGGCTGCTCCTGGCGAACGGTACGTCGGCTTTTGGGACTTCAACAATCGAGCCCGCCTGATAACTGGGCCCGGCAATCTGGGCAAGACGACAAGAAATTTTACGCAGCGCTCGATGTTTTCCGGCGACAAACCATTGACGACGTCAACTGTGCCTGCGGAAACTGCTACGGTATCGGGCGCGGCATCGTACTTTGACGGCATCGGAGTGACGCTCGAGCCGGCAAGCGGCGGCGGTGGCGGCGGTGGTGTGACTGCCAGCAGCGCCAATGATTTCTTGAATTCGCTCGGCGTCAACATGAACAACTGCTATCAAGTTTACACAAATATCCCTTCCTGGTGCAGCACGGCAATTACCTATCTCGGGGTGCGTAATCTGCGTCTTCTGACCTACGGGTACTCGGTTCCCCTGTCTCAGTACATCTCCTTTGCGCAAGCGACGGGGGCCAAATGGCTCGCCGGGCTCGATTCTGGCCCGAATCCGAACATCATTACCGACATTCTCCCAGTCGCCGAGGCGGCCGCAAACGCGGGAGTTCTGCTCGCCATTGAAGGTGCAAACGAGCCAAATAACTGGCCACTCACTTATAATGGCGTGGAAGGTGGTGGCTCATTGTCGTGGGTTCCCGTCGCGCAGGAGCAAGCCGATCTCTACGCGGCGGTCAAAGCGGACTCTACTTTACAGAATTATCCGGTATGGACAACGGCGGGTGCTGAAGGGGCCGAACAGAACAATGTCGGCTTGCAATGCCTCAAGTTAAATACGAGCGAATGTGCCAACGCGAATTTGGTCACGCTCATGCCGGCGAACACTGTTTATGGCGACAGCGCAAACACGCACAACTACGTGATCGAAAACGGAGGAACGTACACTCCTGTCGATAATCAAGCGTGGGGAGCGGCGGGAGTTACGCCCGGTGTGTGGGCTAGTATATGGGGCGATTTTGGACAGACTTGGGCGCATGGGTATCTTGGGCACTCGACGGCCCAGATCGCACCTGGCGTTATGCCGAGGGTTACGACGGAAACCGGATGGTACATGCCAGTAGGTGACACCGCATCGAATACGATCGGCGCTAAGATGATCTTGAACGTGTACCTGGCGCAGTTCAAGCAAGGTTATAAATACACATTTATTTATGAGATAGGGGACTGTTCCTACAACGTGGATCAGTTTGGGCTTTATAATTGTACCGGCAGTCCATCGAACTCGTCAGCAACACCAAAACTTGCCGCCACCTATATTCATAATCTAACGACGGTTCTAAACGATAACAAATCTGTTGCTACGACGCCTGGGGCCCTCAACTACTCGATTCCGGGCGAGCCTGCAACCGTGCATGATCTGCTTTTGCAGAAGAGCACCGGCGCTTTCGAACTGGTTGTTTGGGATGAGCAATGTCCGGCCCAATCAACGCCCGGCGCAAACTGTACTCAACCCGTCCCCACTCAAAACGTAACCGTAAATCTCGGCGGAACCCATGCGACGGTCAATGTTTACGATCCCACAGTGGGCACGGCTGTAGTTCAGACTCTCGCCAATGTCAGTTCTGTGCCTCTGACGCTGAGTGATCATCCGATGATTATTGAAGTCGTGAATTAGACCGCATGCCCACCTAGGATAGAGCAACCCGTCTCTGCGAAATTTCGAGGGCTGGGCCGTTTTTTCGGCCAAGCTCTCGATCCCTTCAACCTGGCAAATGCCACGTTCCTGTGCCACTACCGCCCGAATGTGATCGAAAAGTTGCGATGTCAGGACCAGATGTCGGACCAATGGGCGATGTGAAACAATCGCTAGACATGTGAAGGCAATATTGCTAGCATTCCGCGGCTTCACTGAAGGTCATGTATCCGTGTCATTAAGAGATAGCATCCAAGGTTGTCTGGCTGTATCCAAGATGACCGGGAAATCCTCGTTTAGCGCTATTGGCCCGCCGATCAGACCAAAAATGCGCCAAAAGCCACCCGCACGAGACACCGCGGCCTCATGGTTTTTGGGCATCGTCTCGACAATTCGGGCTCAGAGGCTTGAGTGAGAGCTCGAAATGTTGCCATTGGAAGTTAAAGAGGCCATTGAAATCGAGTTTTGGGAAAAATCCGAAATTGAATGTCCATCTTCGGATTCCCTCGCTAATATCCTCATGAAGGCCGCCGAAGCTCGGGTCTTCGTGGAAAAGCTGGAAAAATTTAATTACCTTTTCTCCAGGGCTGAGACCGTACTCGAAATTGGTGGTGGTCAGTGCTGGGCATCCTGCGTGGTGAAGCGCCTCTACCCGAAGGTGTGCGTTATAGGCACCGATATTAGCCCCGCAGCCGTTGCTTCAGCCCATAAATGGGAGCATATATTCCAGGTAAAAATTGATGGGATAACCGCATGCCGGAGTTATGCGACGTCATTTTCCGACCAATCGTTCGATTTAGTCTTCGCTTATGCGGCGGCGCATCATTTTGTGCGGCACCGCAGAACACTTCAGGAACTTTACCGCATCATCCGTCCTGGAGGTGTGGCCCTCTACCTGCACGAACCAGCTTGCCGACCTTTCATGCATGCCGCCGCTTATCATCGAGTGAACGCCAAGCGGCCTGAAGTACCAGAGGACGTTTTGCTCTACCAGAGACTCGAGAAATTCGCTGAAGACGCCGGGTTACGAACGGAAACGGTTTTTGCGCCGACTCTGACCAACCGCCAACCGGTACAAACCGTGTATTTTATGGTGATGCAGAAGTTACCGTTTTTACAAAGAATTCTCCCTACATCTGTCGATATGGTGTTTAGGAAACCTCTCTGATCTTGAGACCAGCGCGTGGTGCTGGACCAAAACCCTACTGGGCAGGGCGACTGGTGATCACGGTTTGTCCGCGTGCAAAAAGGAGGGACCACCACGGAAAAAATCCTTTGTAGCAACATGGCTGCCTTCCAATACTGGACTGCCGTAAATCGCAAAGTAGTCTTTGTACTCGTGGCTGATCAAACCCAATCCTACGATCTGAATTATATCTATAAGCTCACCTTTTGTGTATTCGCGATAATGTGCAGGATTTCGATTGTTAATTGAAAAACGCTGGTACGGATGTATGCCGAGCGTTTGGATAATCATACGGCCACCGGGCTCCAGCAGCTCGGAAAGGACAAACAACGTCAGTTCCGTTGCGGTATACAAATGTTCAATGACCTCGGCAAAAACAATAAGAGAGAATCGCTGGCTCGTTTCTATAGGGCGGAGTTCTTGGGCGCAATTTAGGTCATACATTATATGGCCGTGGGGTGGCCTATCGTCGTCCAAAGAAGTCTTTTCTGCCTCCAAATCGAGCGGAAAACCTAACGTCGTAACACGATAATAGTATTTTACAGAGTAGACTGGATAATTTGCTCCGTCCAATATCCAGCTCTGGGCATACTTCGAAACACTTACTCAACAGATAGTCGAGTCGCGTTTTGTGGTAAGCATCGTAATCTGTATCGGATTTATGACTGCTCCTATCAGAAAGCAAGCAACTTAAACGAGTTGAATATTGTGCTCTGTAGGAACTACTTTATCCAACCATGCGACTTCTCGACTTTTCTTCCGGCCGCGCCGGTTAGGCTCAACGAGGCACGGACGATTTCCTCGGACCTTCAAACTTTTCGGATAGGATTCGACCAGGGAGTCAGCGCCGTGGCCAGATCCGGCTTTTGAAAAAATAGATAAAGGCCAGCACTACCCCAGTTGTCGACATTATAGACAATAAGTTTATTGATATTGTGATCTGAAAATATCTTTAAAATCCTAGATATATTGTAGTTATTCATCTGCATTGCAGGGTAATTCCATGCTCTTCCAAGTATAAAATTCCCAATAACACGGAGAGGAAGGAAATGCTTAATGATCTCGCGGAGAGGACCAAAAATCGTGTTTTGCGAGTGGCCATAAGTGAGATGGATTGCGCCGACACCTTGAACTTTTAGAGAAACCAGCATTTTTTTTATAATATCTTCGCCCTTGGACACTGGAATATGCTGAAGCACCAGATACGAATGAACAAAATCATATATGCCCGGTGCGAATCTGGATTCTTCGGTCGACAAGTCATATATGATGTTATTCAATGCTCTCTTTGTTGACTCCTTTCGCGCTTCAGTCAGCATGCCCGGTGATAAATCAAGACCGACCACCTCTGAAAAGTGCGGCGCCATTGCGCAAGTCAGACGTCCAACGCCACACCCAAAATCAAGAGCTCGTCCAGACCCGAGAGAAAATAAGGCTTTTGCTACGTCAAGGCATGACTGCATATGCTTGACGCCGGTGTTAAAGAAATGTTCCTTGGTTGTTTCGTTTAGGTGCTCGTTTTTAAATTTATTAAAGGATAATACCCCGTAATACGGATCCAATTCCCCAAATCGGCGCCAGTCCTGCTCTGGATTTGCTTTAATACGCATTTGGCGTTAACCTCGATCGC
>JBAUNU010000506.1:0-4803 GCA_049579405.1 Methylocella sp. | reverse complement strand
TTCTTGGCCATCATAATCCATATGGGCAAGTTCGTAACGAACAACATTCAGGGGCTCGGATATCTGGTCATGACCAGTGTTTTTGTTGGCACTGGGCTTTATGCTTACGCACTGACCATATTTATTCAGAAAGCCGCCGCTGTCCACCGGAAGTTCGCCGGCGTCGCTCTTACCAAGTCCTTGAGAGGCTGACTCGCGGGCTGGATTCACGAATCGGCATTTTTCTGATTCGCCATGGCGACCAAGCTTCAAAGAGTTCGCCATGCCTCCGGTTCCCCTTCGGTCTGACAACGCGGTTTGTTGCGCAAGCTGGCGCGGGGTTCTCGCGATCCCGATCGGACCCGGCGCCTCCTAGTCTCTAACGGCCTGCTCTAGCGCGACGGTTTCACGATTCTATTCGAAAACTGAACGAAGCGGGTTACATGGCGTTAACTTCCTCCCCACATGATCATTCGTGAAAACTCCCCGTGCGCCGACGCGACCGCTTACAGTTTGGATTTATGGAAATGAGCACCGATCAGGACATTCCGCAAAAAGCCGCCGACTCCAATCGACTCCCCGATCTCCTTTCGAGGCTCTATCGCGAAATCGGCATTTCCGCCGTCGCCGCCGCGCTCGAGGCAACCGCCCGCAAGCCGCAAAAGTCCGCCCCAAGCCGCAAGGACATTCCCGCGGTGCTCAGGGATGACGAGGCGGCGTAGCGAGACCCCGGCGCGAGACCATCTGCCTTTTAATTTGATGGTTTTGCCGCTTTGCGGTACGCTGGTTTATGGCGAGCATTAGCCGACGGCTTTTTTTGCAGGGCGCTGGCGGGTTCGCTTGGGCGACGGCCGGGCTTGGCGCCTACGCGTTCGCGTTTGAACCGGGTCTGCGTCTCAACGTCACTTCCTATCGCCTTAGCCCGCCCCACTGGCCGGACGGATTGATCCTTAAGGCCGCCGTGCTGGCGGACATCCATGCCTGCGAACCTTGGATGCCCGCGAGCCGCGTCCGGGGAATCGCGAATTTAACCAATGATCTTGCCCCGGACATCATCTTTTTGCTTGGCGATTTTTCGGGCGGCCACCGGTTTGTCACCGGCCCGGTGATGCCCGATGACTGGGGCGAGGCGCTTTCGGTTCTGAAAGCGCCGCTCGGCGTCTACTCGGTGCTCGGCAATCACGACTGGTGGCATGGCGCCCTGCCCGGAATGCCCGCCGACGGCGCCGAAGGGGTGCGCCGCGCCTTGCGTCCGGCCGGGGTCGAGGTTCTCGAAAACCATGCGCTGTGCGTAACGAAAAACGGCCAACCGTTCTGGGTCGCGGGCCTTGGCGATCAAATCGCCGAGCCGAAGGGGCCAAGGCTTTTTAACGGCCGCGATGATCTTGGCGGGACCCTGGCGAAAATCAAAGGCCCGGCGCCGGTCATCATGCTGGCGCATGAGCCCGCCATTTTCCGGCGGCTTCCGGACCGCGTTTCGCTCACGCTCTGCGGGCACACCCACGGCGGCCAGGTGAACCTTCCCCTATTCACCGAGGATTTCATGCGCCGCCACTACCGGTGCGATATTATCTACGGCCATCTCGTCCAAGGAGACCGGCATCTCATCATCTCCGCCGGGCTTGGCACAGCCCACGCGCCGGTTCGCTTCCTGCGCCCGCCGGAAGTGGTCGAGCTGACCATCGGGGGGAGGCGGCAGAATCCTGAGCCGGGTGCCATCGTGCCAAAATGGTTCAGCTGAAACGAGACCTGGGCGGAACCGAGTTGCAGAGCCTTGCAGCGGCTTGATGCCTATGATTCCGTTCGGTCGATACTCGTTCGGGGGTGTTCATGGCGCAGCGGCGGATCAGGCAGGAAGCCCTTCGGTTCGGCGCAAGAACCGAGCGGCAGTCGAGTCTCGCTGAGCTTGGCGCATTATTTCGCGCGACACGCCCCCATGCCGCCGTCCGGATTCCGCCAACGACAACCGGGAGAACGCGGACATTTCCGGCTGGCTATTTCTGGCTGCTCGACTAGGGAAGACGCCGGCCCAAGAATGCGGGCAGCGCTCGCGAGAGGAACCGGCGCCCGATTTCGTTCAAGGCGGGCACGATCCCATCGTTACCATGGGTGATTTTGGATTTGAACAGGACGCTTGCCGGTTGCTCACGCGGGCGGCATGGCTTCCCGCGAAGGCGAATGTCAACTGCCGCTTGTTCTTCCGCGTCACCATGTCGACCCACTGCAATGCCCCCATCGGAATGAAGACAGGATTTTAAAAAAGTTGATCGTCTTTTTCGGTTCTGGCATGATCCCTCGCGCCCCGGTCCGCGCGCCAAAGCTCGGTTTCAAGGCTAGGGTTTGCCATGAAATTTCTCGATTCGGCGAGAGTCTATATTCGTTCAGGCGGCGGCGGCGCCGGTTGCCTGTCGTTCCGGCGTGAGAAATTTATCGAATTCGGCGGGCCAGACGGCGGCGACGGCGGGCGCGGCGGCGACGTCATCGCCGAATGCGCCGCTGGCCTCAATACCTTGGCCGATTTTCGCTACCAGCAGCACTTCAAGGCGGCCACCGGCATGCATGGCTCGGGCAAGAACCGCGCCGGCGGCAAGGGGGCCGATGCGATTCTGAAGGTCCCCGCGGGAACCCAGATTTTCGATGAGGAGGACGAGGTTCTGCTCGCCGATTTAACCGAAATCGGGCAACGCGTCCGTCTCGCGCGGGGCGGCAATGGCGGCTTCGGCAATGCCCGCTTCAAGACCTCGACCAATCAGGCGCCGCGCCACGCCAATCCGGGTCAGAACGGCGAAGAGCGCGTCATCCTGCTGCGGTTGAAACTCATTGCCGACGCCGGGATCGTCGGCTTGCCCAACGCCGGCAAGTCGACTTTCCTTGCGACGGTCAGCGCGGCAAGGCCTAGGATCGCCGATTATCCTTTCACCACCCTGCATCCGCAGCTTGGCGCCGCCGCTTGCGACGGCCGGGAATTCGTTGTCGCCGACATTCCGGGCCTCATCGAAGGGGCGTACGGCGGCCATGGGCTTGGCGACAGGTTTTTGGGCCACATCGAGCGCTGCCGGGTGCTTCTCCACCTTGTCGATGCCGGAACCGGGCATGCAGGCAGGGCCTATAAAACCGTGCGCCGCGAGTTCGAAGCCTATGGCGGCGGTCTCGCGGAAAAGCCTGAGATCGTCGCGCTCTCCAAGATCGACAGTGTCGATCAAGCCACGCTGCAAGCTCAGGCGTTGCGGCTAAAACGCGCCGCCAAGCAAACGCCCCTGCGGCTTTCGGCGGTCGCTGGCACCAATCTGCGCGAAACCCTGCGCCGGCTTTTAACGATCATCGACGAGACCCGGAACGCCAAGACCGTTCAGCCAGGCGCCGTCGCGGAGTGGCACCCTTGAGCGGGGCAAGCCAAGCGGCCGCGGCCCCTTTCGCCACCTTGCCGAGCCTCAAAATCTTCCGCCGTATCGTCATCAAGGTCGGCTCCTCGCTGCTGATCGATCGCGAACAAGGATGCGTCAAGCGAAGCTGGCTCGTCTCGCTCGCCCAGGACATCGCGGATTTGCATGCGCAAGGCGCCGATCTCCTCGTCGTTTCGTCCGGCTCGATCGCGCTCGGGCGCACCGTGCTCGGCCTCCCCGGACGCGATTTGAAGCTCGAAGACAGCCAGGCCGCCGCCGCCGTGGGCCAGATCGCCTTGGCGCGAATTTGGGCGGAAGTGCTCGCGGATAGGAAGATCACCGCCGGGCAGATTCTGGTCACGCTCGGCGATACCGAGGAGCGCCAGCGTTATCTGAACGCGAGGGCGACAATTGGCCGCCTCCTCGATCTACGCGCCGTGCCGGTCATCAACGAGAACGATACGGTCGCGACGAATGAAATACGCTACGGCGACAACGATCGCTTGGCCGCCCGGGTCGCGACCATGGCGAGCGCGGATCTCTTGATTCTGCTCTCCGATGTGCCCGGGCTTTACACCGCGCCGCCGGCGGAAAACCCGGAGGCCACGCTTGTTCCGGTGGTTGCGCGCGTGGACGCAACAATCGAGGCAATGGCCGGCGGCGGCGGCTCGCCGCTGTCGCGCGGCGGCATGCGCACCAAGATCAAGGCGGCGAAAATCGCGACGGCCGGCGGCACCCATATGCTGATCGCCGATGGTCGGATCGCGCATCCCGTGTCGCGCCTCAACGGTTCGGTGCCTTGCACCTGGTTCCTCACCGGCTCCAACCCGGTCACCGCGCGAAAAAAATGGATCGCCGGTTCGCTGGAGCCACGCGGTGCCTTGCATGTCGATGCGGGGGCAGCAAAGGCCATCGCGAATGGCAAGAGCCTGCTGCCCGCCGGCGTGACGCGGGTCGAGGGCAATTTCACGAGCGGCGATTGCGTCGTGATCCGCGATGTCCGCGCGGCCGAGATCGGGCGCGGCATTGTCGGTTACGATGCGAGCGAGGCGGTTTTGATCGCTGGACGCAATTCGCAGGATATCTTGAGCTTGCTCGGCACTCCGGGACGTGCGGCGATTATTCATCGCGACGACATGGCCGTCGCCGGCGGCCAATTTGCCGAAACGGCGCGGGTTACGAATGGAAAATCTTAAGCAGACGGATGATCGCTACGGCGAAGCCGATGCCGCTAACGTGATGGCCGGAATCGGGCGCGCAGCCCGCGCCGCCTTGCATGCGCTTTCGCTTGCTTCGGCCGAGACAAAAAACCGCGCCCTGCGCCACGCCGCCGCAACAATACACGCGCGCGAGAGAGACATTCTGGCCGCCAACGCGCGCGACGTGGCGTCCGCCAAGGCCAGCGGCACGACGGCCGCCTTCCTCGACCGGCTGGCCCTCG
>JBAUNU010000505.1:0-4384 GCA_049579405.1 Methylocella sp. | reverse complement strand
GTGCAAGCTCGGCGCCCGGCACGCCGGCCATGAAGCGATGGCCAGTCTCGTCGGTTAGAATTGCCCCTTCGCCGCGCACGGTCTCGCTGATGAGTTTTAGCGGAAACGAGGCGCTATCCAATGCGGTCGGATGAAACTGGATAAATTCGAGATCGGCCATGGCCGCGCCCGCCTTGGCCGCGAGGGCCAGCCCTTCACCCCACGATCCAGCCGGATTTGTGCCATATTGGAACAGGCCGCCGATGCCGCCAGTCGCGATGATGGCGCGCTCCGTGGCGAACACCACTGGTCCGCGGATACTTTCGGCGACAACTCCTGTCACGGTGTTATCTTCGACGAGCAGCCGCCGCGCCGCAAGACCCTCGATCAGGGTGATGGAAGGCGTTTCGCGCGCAAGACGGATCAAGGGCCGCATGATTTCGCGTCCGCTGCAATCGCCGCCGGCATGAACGATCCGCGGGCGCGAATGCGCGGCTTCGAGGCCAAGCGCAAGTTTGCCCTCGCCGTTGCGATCGAAAGGCACGCCGCGCCGGATCAATTCGTCGATCGCGGCCGGCGCGGCTTTGACGATCGCGCGCGCGACAGACTCGTCGCAAAGGCCGTCGCCGGCCTTGAGCGTATCGGCGAGATGCAGCGAAAAATCGTCGTCCGGCCCAAGGCTCGCGGCGATCCCGCCTTGGGCAAGGACGCTCGACGATTCAAATCCAAGCGGGGCCTTGCTGAGGAGGACTGCCGGCCGGGGCGCCAAGGAAAGAGCGGCAATCAGGCCCGCTAGGCCGCCGCCGACGATGATGCATGTCCCCGTGGTGTCGATAGCATCCATCAATGCACCGCCAGCATGCGCTCGACGGCCCGGCGCGCGGGGATCGCGATGTCAGGACAAATATGCACCTCGTGTTGCATCGTCTCCAGCGCCCGCCTGATGTTGCGAAGCGTGATCTTTTTCATATGCGGGCAGAGATTACACGGCCGGATGAATTCGAGCTCGGGATATTGGATCGCGACATTGTCGCTCATCGAGCATTCGGTCAAAAGCACGACGCGGGCGGGACGGTTCTTGCTCACATAGGACGACATGGCGGCTGTCGAGCCGGAAAAATCCGCTTCCGCCACGACGTCCGGCGGGCATTCCGGATGCGCCAAAACGATGACGCCCGGATAATCCTCGCGCAATTGCCGCACTTCCGCGGCGTTGAAGCGCTCATGCACCTCGCAATGGCCCGACCAGGCGACGACTTTCACATTTGTCTCGGCCGCGACATTACGGGCGAGAAATTCGTCGGGCAGCATGATGACACGGTCCACGCCGAGGGATTCGATCACGGCCCGCGCGTTGCCGGACGTGCAGCAAATGTCCGACAAGGCCTTCACGGCGGCCGAGGTGTTTACATAGGTGACGATTGGAACGCCTGGATAGGTTTGCCGCAATAGCCGCACATCCTCGGGCCGGATCGACTCGGCAAGCGAACAGCCGGCGCCCAGGTCCGGGATGAGAACGGTTTTTTCCGGATTCAACAATTTGGCGGTCTCGGCCATGAAATGAACGCCAGCTAAAACAATGACGTCCGCGTCGGCCGTCATCGCTTCCCGCGCGAGAGCGAGACTGTCCCCGACAAAATCGGCGACGCAGTGAAAAATCTCGGGCGTCTGATAATTGTGCGCAAGCACCACCGCGTTCCGGGCCCGCTTCAATGTGATGATGGCGTCGATCTCTTGCGCATGGACCGGCCACTCGATTGCCGGGATCGCATGGCGCACCCTTGCGTAGAGGTTCTCCGCGTAAGGATTTTGCGCGCGGTAAGTTTCCGGATGCGGCAATGCCATCGCTTGTACTCCAAACGAGCATTATTGGAGCATATACTTATATTGAGCATAAGATTTGTCAAGCCCGCGAGATGGGCAACTTGGTCCCGGCAATGGCTCGTTGAGCAAAGACCTCGCGGCGGAACCGGAACAGTTTCGCCGGGCGCCCGCCGGTATCCGGAGTGGTTTTCCCGGTTTCCTCAACGAGTTCCTGCTGTTCGATCAGGCGGCGAAAGTTCTGCTTGTGCACGAGCCTCCCGGCCAACGCTTCGACACAGCGCTGCAACTGCAGGAGTGTAAACGTTTCCGGCATCAATTCGAACACCACCGGACGATATTTAATTTTGGCTCTTAGCCTGGCTATGCCGGTCGCTAGAATGCGGCGGTGATCGAGGATCATTGGCTGGCCGGTGCTTGGCAATACGCTAGCCGCGGCGCCCTGGCGCAGGGTCCCCGGCGAGCCTCCGCGGATCGCTTCGGGGATGAGGCCCGCCTCGTAGAGCAGTTCGTAGCGCTGCAGGACAAGCTCCTCATTCCAGGCGCGGCCGCCGCGGCCGAAGGTGATAGCGACGCGCCGGCGGCGGTCTTGCCGTAGGCCCGGATTTTGAGGCGCGCCGGCCCAGGCCTCCAGCTTAGGCAACAGCACGGTTTCGATCAGCGAAGGGGCGCCGGCGCGATGGTCTTCCCACGGGAAGTAATAATACCAGCTGCGCCAGCTCGCCTCATGCTCGCCCGAGGCGCGCTGCTCGCGGATTAGGCCGAGATAGCTGATCGAGATGACTTGTTGTCCGGCGCCGCCGCGATCCCGGTCGGCGAAAGTGTAGAGCTGCTCGATATAGCCGGGCGGCAACCCGGTTTGCCGCTCGACCCAGGCGCGCAGCCCCGCCTGCAGCGAACGATGGGCGAGTTCGAACGGACCGGATGGCAGCGCGGAGCGATCCTGGATGGTCAAGACGCGCGGATCGCTCGAGGTCACGGCGACCAGCACCGCGATAAGATCGGCCGCGATCGCATGCTTGGCGGCAACCGGCACGGCCGGTGCGCTTGCCTCGACAAGGCCGCCTTCACGAAACGTGCCCATTAGCCGGTGCCGTTACCGGATTCCATGGAAACCTATCCAATCAAGAGGGATTTCATGAAGATACCGCGATTTGGCCGCGAAGGGAATCCTAATCCGCGCCGTATCCTGTTGTATCAGTGTAAATTTATAAGCGCAGAAGCAGGCTATCCGTAGGGCCGCGACATCGCCGGGACTTATGAAAGCCGGCATCGAGGCAAGCGCGGGCGGGCTCATCCCAGATCCAGCTCGAACGCCGCAATATCGTGACGCGGCCAGCGCCAGGGCGCGATGTAGACGGCGTCGCCGCGCCACGTCAACGGCGCCGCCCAAGGATTCGAAGCGAGCCAGGTTTTCGCCGCGCGGGAGATGCGGCGGCGTTTGACGAAGTCGATCGCGGTCCTGGCCTCGTCGAGAGTTGGCCGTACCTTCACTTCGACAAAAGCGAGCGTGTCGGCGCGGCGGGCCACGATATCGATCTCGCCGCCGCGAACCTGGTAGCGGCAGGCCAGGATCCGATAGCCCTTGAGGCGCAACACCGCGACCGCGAACCGTTCGGCCAGGATGCCCTGCCGGTGTGCCTGCTCGCGGAACCGAGAATCCTTCGAAGTCACCGGATGCGCGTCGACAATTCGATCGCCCTTGCATAGACTTTGCGGCGCGGCTGGCCCGTCTCGGCCGAAACCACGGCGGCGGCGTCCTTGACCGAATAGGTTTCCAACGCCTTCCCGAGCCGGGCATCGAGGTCTGGTTCGACCGGCGGCTCTGCTCCCGGCGGCCCGACGAGGACGACGATCTCGCCCTTGGGCGGCGGCTCGGCGGAAACAAGGGACACCAGATCAGGCAAGCATCCGCGGCGAACGGTTTCGAAATATTTTGTGAGCTCGCGGGCGATCGCCGCATCGCGCGGTCCCAGAACGGCAGCCAAATCGTTCAACGTCTCCGCGACGCGGCGCGGCGACTCGAAAAACACCAGCGTCCCGGGAATCGCCGAAAGCTCAGCGATGCGGCCGCGCCTCGCCGCACTTTTCTGCGGCAAAAATCCTTCAAAAAAGAAACGGTCGGTGGGCAGGCCCGCGACCACCAAGGCGGCGAGGACGGCCGAGGCGCCCGGAACCGAAATCACCGCGATGTTTTGCGCGAGCGCATCGGCGACAAGTTTGAAGCCCGGATCGGAAATCAACGGCGTGCCGGCGTCCGAGACCAAAGCCAGCGCAGCCCCCGCGGTCAGCCGGGCAAGGAGGTGAGGCCTCATGACCGCGGCGTTATGCTCGTGATAGGCGACAAGCGGCGTCGCTATTCCATAATGCGCGAGCAATGTCTTGGTGACCCGCGTGTCCTCGGCGACGATCGCGTCGGCGGCGGCGAGCGTGGCCAGCGCCCGGAACGAGATATCGCCGAGATTGCCGATCGGCGTGGCGACCACGTGGAGGCCGGGCCGGATCGGTTCCGCCTCGGCCCTGAGGCCGAAGGCGGTAAACGCGCCCGGCTTTTCGCCCTCGGAGGTTTTTCCGACCGCATGGG
>JBAUNU010000504.1:0-7122 GCA_049579405.1 Methylocella sp. | reverse complement strand
TGCGAGCCGTCATCCGGCTCACCGCTGCCGTGCTGCCGGCCATGCTGGAGCGACGCCGCGGCGTCATCGTGAACATTGCGTCAGTGGCCGGGCTGGTGGCGTTCCCGGCCAGAGCCGCCTACTCAATCACCAAGGCGGCGGTCATTCAGGTTACCCGGACCATTGCCGTCGACTACGGTCACCAGGGAATCCGGTCCATCGCCCTGTGTCCGGGAATGATCGACACGCCGATGACCCATTGGCGGCTCGCCCAGCCCACATTGCGGGACGAGGTGCTGGCCCGCATTCCCCAAAGGACCATTGGCACGGTGTCCGATGTCGTCGGCGCGGCGGCCTTCTTCGCCAGCGACGAGGCCATGTACTGCAATGGCGCCGCCATCCCCATTGACGGCGGCTACTTAGCCGTCTGACCGATGCAAGCACGTGGTCTTCCGAGGGAGGTTCAAGTATGTCGAAGCGCGCGGAAGGCAAGAGGGTGATGACCACTGGCGCCGGTGCCGGGATCGGTCCTGGCGGCGGCGCGCAGCGAAGCGCGTGATGGAAGGAGTCATGTTCGACTACATCATTGTCGGTGCCGGATCAGCGGGGTGCGTCTTGGCCAGCCGATTGACCGAGGATTCTGCCTGCCGGGTATTGTTGCTCGAAGCTGGCGGCGAGGACGACGAACCCTCGATCCGGATACCGGCATTCCATGGACGCTTTCAGGACAGCCCCTATGACTGGGCTTACAGAACTCTTCCGCAGACGCATTTGAATGGACGTCGCCTTTTTATCCCTCAAGGCCGGGTGCTCGGCGGATCGAGCTCCATCAATCACATGATCTACGTGCGCGGAAATCGTGGTGACTACGACGAATGGGGCCGCTGCGGAAACGAGGGCTGGAGCTACGATGATGTCTTGCCTTATTTCGTGAAAGCCGAGGGCAATAAGACCCTTGCCGGCCGGTATCACGGCACGGACGGTCCGCTTAGGGTCGAAAGCCATTCGCCTTCAAATCCTCTCGTCGAACGCTATCTCGCCGCCGCGCAAGAGGTGGGCATCCCATTCAACCCCGACTTCAACGGAGAGATTCAGGAAGGTTGCGGTCCTTTGCAGGCCACGCTCGCGAACCGCGCCCGCTGCAGCGCTGCCGATGCATATCTTCACCCGGCGCGGTCGCGGCCGAACCTGACCATCCTGACCCACGCCTAGGCGACCAAAGTGAATTTCACCGGAGACCGTGCCGAGGGAGTCGAATATCTCCACTTCGGAGCGGTGGAGCAGGCACGCGCGGCCTGTGAAATCATCATTTCAGCCGGCGCTTTGCGTTCACCGCAGTTGCTGATGCTTTCCGGAATCGGACCGAAGGGCGAACTCAAACGGTGGGGGATCGATGTCCGCCTGGATCTCCCGGGCGTGGCAAAGAATCTGCAGGATCACCTCCACACGAGAGTGCGGTGCGAGATCACACAACCGCTTACCTTCGCCCCGCTTCCCGATGAGATGAAGGCGGCCGAACTTCGGGAATACGAAACGCATCGAAGCGGCGTGCTCGGCTCGAACTTCCTTGAGGCAGGAGCTTTTGTCAAAAGCGAACCACAAGAGGCGTATCCCGCGCTGCAGCTATTCTTCCTGATGACCCTCTCTCCTGACTATCCCGAAGCCGGGCCGTCAAACCGGCATGGTATAACCTTCACTTCCTACATTAGTCGACCGCTCAGCCGCGGCGAGGTCACGCTTGCTTCGGCCGATCCTCTTGATCGACCAATGATCAATTTCAACTACTTAAGCGCGTCCGACGATGTGAGATGCGCCATCGCTGGCGTGCGCTGGAACCTCAGGATTTTGTACGCCCAGCCCTTCGACGACATCCGTGGCGTGGAGGTAGCGCCGGGAGCGAAGCTGAGGAGCGACCCGGATATCGAGTCCTTCATTAGGCGCACTGCCTCCACCACTTGGCACCCGGCCGGCACATGCAAGATGGGAATTGATGAGACGGCGGTCGTCGATCCCCATCTTAGAGTGCATGGTATCGAGGGACTGCGGGTCGTAGACGCGTCGATCATGCCGACGATTGTGAGCGGCAACACGAATGCGCCAACGATCATGATCGCCGAGAAGGCGGCGGATCTGATTCGCAACCGCTCGCAGCAGGGCGTATGATTTATATATTGCGCTGACCGCGATCTTAGCCGTCTCGTCATTTGGCGGCTCCACGAGTCAGCGTTCGTCACATCGGTTCATCGTGATCTTCCAATGGACGATCCGAGAATGGCGAAGTGACTGGAGCTAGGCTAGCGCTGATCAGCGGCGCCAGCGACGGGATCAAGTCGCGCGCCGCCTGATCAGCGATGACGCCTCATTAGTCAGGCCGCCCTGACGGCCGACGGAGACGTGGCGGCGACTTGACGAAAGGGCGGCAAGATGGCTCGGACCCCACGCCCCATATATACCGACCACGACAAGCAGACGACGCTTGAGGATCTCGCAGCGCGGGTCGTCGACGGCGCCCTCGTCGCGGTCGGCGGCGGCCTGTCGTCACGGGAGCCGATGGCCTTGCTGCGGGCCATGCTGCGCCATGGCGTCAAGGGTCTCACCGTGGTCGGCTCGGCGCATGGCATTGATATCGACCTGCTGAGCGGCGGCGGCGCCATTTCGCGGTCTTCCGAGAGCTACGTCGGCTTCGAGCAGGATTTTGGCATGGCGCCGAATTATCGACGGGCGGTGGAATCCGGCTCGATTAAGGTCGATGACAGTTGCTGCTACACTCTGGTGCAGCAATTGCGGGCCGCGATCCAGGGCTTGCCTTTCATGCCCGTGCGGTCGGTGCGTGGCACCAGTTTTCTCACGCTTCACCCCGAGTATAAGCAGATGGTTTGCCCCTTTACAGGCGAAGAGCTGCTGCTTGTGCCGGCGATCGAGCCTGACGTCGCCCTTCTCCACGCCCAGTACGGGGATGCACAGGGCAATTTGCTGATCCAGGGGCCACCGGTCTACGACATCCTCTTTGCCAAAGCATCCCGGGCTGTGCTGGCGACCGTCGAAGAGATCGTTCCAACCGACCGGCTCAGCGAACTTGGCGACGTCACCATCCCGTACTTCTATGTAACCGCGATTAGCGAGGTGCCTATGGGAGGGCATCCCACCGCCTGCTATCCTTTCTATGCCTACGACCGGCGTCATACCGCGCTGTACTACGAGGCAGCCCGCAAAGGCGCCGGCACCTTCTCGGCCGAGTATCTTTCCGTCTTCGTCCACGGTGCACCCGACCATGCCGACTATCTTGCGCGGATCGGCGGCGAGAAAACTCGTGCCCGTCTTTCCTCCTGGCGCGACGGTCCCGAAGCCTGGAAACGGCTCTACCTGGATGAGGCGACGGCATGACGAGCTGCACTCTGGGGGAAATGATGATCGCGGCGCTTGCGCGCACGGTCGAGGACGGGACGCTCGTCTTCCATGGCTACGGATCGCCCTTGGCCCAGCTCGCCATGCAGTGGCGAAGCGGACCCACGCGCCCCGGATGGTCCTGGTGGCCGGCGCCACCTGCGGGATAGATGCCGAGCCGCCCTTCCTTGCCCCCACCACCAACGACTGGGTCATGGACCGTGGCGCGTCATCCTCGCTCGTTATCGACGAGCTGTTCGACCTCGCCGCTGCTGGCCGCATGGGACGGATGTTTCTCTCCGGCCTGCAGATCGACAGATGGGGCAACTGTAACGTTACTGCGCTGGGCTATCCGAACATCAATCTGAAGTTGCCCGGCGGCGGCGGCGGCTGCAATCTGTCTTGCGACGCGGCCCACGTCACCCTTTGGACCACGGCCCATCGGTCCCTGGAGGACGCCAAGGGCCAGCGCCGATTCCGTCTGGTCGAGGACTGCGATTTCATCACCAATCTCGGGCACCGCACCCGAGACGGACAGCCCACAAAGGAGCTCGGCCATCGCGGCGGGGGCCCGCAATGGCTTGTGACCGAGCTCGGCCTGTTCGACTTCGATGCCGACGGGCGCGCGCGGCTAGCCGCAGTGTATCGCGACACCTCGGTCGACGAGGTTCTGGCCAATACAGGTTTCACGCCCAGGCTCGCCGCCAAGGTCGAGACGATTCCGGCGCCGGAGCATTCGGTCGTCGAGCTCATCCGGCGGCTCGATCCGCTCAGGGTCCACGAGAAGGAGATTCGCGCCGAGGATATGCGGCGCGGATTCGCAATCGCCTAGGCGCGAGGGAGGAATGTCTTATGCCCACATCGGCCGGTCTGCTCCCGTCCACCGCCAGATCCGTCCGCCCGTTGGTCAAGGACAGACTCAACGTCGTTCCGCTTCCCTACCGCGGGGTCAGAGTCCAAGCCTATGACGGCCCAATGACGGAGTATGGCATTGCGAGCCGCTTCCTCGGTCGGGAGACCTATCGCCGCACCGAGTTCATCGTGCTCAGGGCGCCCGATGGAGGATATGCGGTCATTGCCGTCGATTCCTCCGACCGTGCACCCTTTTTCGCGCCGATCGTGCATGTGGAGGTCTTGGCTCTACCGGATTCCTGCTCCTACGTGCACGAGTCCCAAACCGACTGCGCAAACCGGTCGGCCCTAGCCGCACTGGCGAGGCGCCACGGCATCGGCAGAGACCGGACTCTTATCTGCGAAGGGAAGTATGACCATGTCAACTTCATCCACCATCCGAGTCCCTTTGTTCTCACGGTCGTCGAGGTGGCTCCTCCCGAGCCTCCAAAGCTCTTCGACCTCGTTCGCCACGTTCTGAGCTACGCCGATCTGCCTCCCATCATTCCTGTCCTCGAGCGGATAGAACTGAAAAATCTTGTGCGGAACATATCGGCGCCGGCGTTTCTCGTGCCATGTAGATCTGGAGGCCTCGACGACCTTGGCGCCCCGGTCCACTACCTCGACGAGCGGCCCGCCAAATACCGCGACTGGACCCTGATCGGCTGCGAACGCAGCCTGCAGTTCCACCGCCACTTCTATGGCGATGAGCCGCCACGAGTGGAAATGTGCCCGCGCGTTATCGCCGGCCGGCGGAGCGAGCCTACCATCCTGAAATGCTGTCTTTGGGAATTCGACATCGAACGGGAGGGCGAGGTGATGATCGTTCCCTGGGGAGCGGACCTGGCGATGATCGAACAGGGATTGAGGGAGCTGTCACGTGACATCGACCGGGGTTAGATCGGCCTGGCAGGGCGTATGGTCACTCGACGTGATCGTGAACCGCAGGATCCGCCGGCCGCGGACGACTGGCGTCACGATGATCATCGACACCGGCCTCGGTGCCACCGCTTTGCGCGACATCCTGGCGCTGGCCGGCGACCACATCGACCATTGGAAGTTCGGCTTTGGCACCTCGGCCTTGATGCCGCTGGCTATCCTCGAGGAGAAGCTGGCGTTGCTCCATGCGCGCGACGTCTTGACTTATCCCGGCGGCACCTTGCTCGAGGCGGCCATCGTTCAGCAGCACTGCCGCGCCTTCATGCGACACGCGAAAGACCTGGGGTTTGGGGCAGTCGAGGTCTCCGAAGGGACGATCGACCTGCCCGGTGACCGTCGCCGACGAGTCATAGACTGCGCGCGGGATGCTGGACTACTCGCCATTACCGAGGTTGGCCGCAAGGATCCCAAGCGGCAGCCGACAGCCGAGAAACTGGCCGCGCAGGTTTTGAAGGATTTGGCTTGGGGTGCCTCCTGGGTGATCATCGAAGGACGGGAGTGCGGGCAGGGCATTGGCATCTACGACCAGAAGGGCGAAATCCGCACTAGCTTCCTGGATGAGATCATCAGGTTGGTCGGGGACTCCGCTCCTCGCCTTATCTGGGAGGCCCCCCTCCACTCCCAGCAGGCCTACCTGGTTTGCCGGTTCGGCGCCAATGTCAGCCTGGGCAATATCCGACCGCCAGCATGCCTGGCTCTGGAAGCCCTGCGCTGCGGCCTGCGTTTCGAAACGTTTTCGGCTGTCGCCAATCAATCCATCGCCTCCGGCCGCTGGGATCCGGCGCGGGTTGAGAAGGCTATCCCGATCGGACCCGCCCGGAGAGAAAAATGAGCCCGACCGTCCCCTTTCGCGAAATCTCCAGCGCCGCCGTTCTGGAGGTCGGGGAACGGTTGACGGAAGCACCATCGAGGCTCCTCACCGACATCGCGTTCAGTCGCGAGCTGCAAGCGCAAAAGGGCCTGACCCGGGCGATCGGGTCGGTCGATCTCTCGCATACGATGACCCTTGCTGAGCGAGGCATTATCCCGCGCGATAGCGCTCGCGCCTTGGTCGCGGCTCTTCTCGCGCTCGACAAGGCGCCTTCCTCCTTCTCGCCGACAGGCGGATACGGCGACCTATACACCAATCGGGAGGCATGGCTCGCCGAACGCACTGAAGCCGTCGGCTGGATGGGCGTCGCCCGGGCTCGCCGCGAGGCGCTGACGACGGCCTACCATCTGACTCTCTGCGACGAACTGCTTGGTCTCGGCGAGGCCCTGGCCAGGGCGGTCGAGGCCCTCAATGCAGTCTCCTTGCGGCACCGAGGCGCTTTGATGCCCGATTATACCTATCTGCAGGCGGCTCAACCGACCACCTTTGGCCATTACATTCAGTCCTTCGCTTGGCCGATGCTGCGCGACCTTGATCGGGTCCACGCCCTTTATGACCGGGTAGACCAGTGCCCCGCAGGCATCGGCAGCTCAAATGGTTCCGTGACGATGCAGGACCGGTGCAAGCTATCCGACCGCCTCGGATTTCGCCAGCCGATCCGGCATGCCCGGGACGCCATGTGGCAGGCCGATATTGCGCTTGAAGCGTCTTCCGTTGCCGTGATGGCAGCGGTTAATTTGGATCGCTTGGCGGAGGATCTAATGATCTTCGCCTCGGCCGAATTCGGGTTCGTCAAGCTGGCCGACCGCCATGCTCGGGCCAGTAAAATCATGCCGCAAAAGCGCAACCCATTTGCACTGGCCTTCGTCAGGGCGGTGGCAAATCGACTGATCGGCGCGCAAGCTGGGATCGCCGCTGCTGCCCGGACACCTTCGGGCCAGATGGACAACCGCTTTTTCGCATATGAGGCGGTGCCGGATGTAGTGCGCTCTGCTGGCGAGGTTGCGTCCCTGCTCGCCGAATGCGTGGATGGGCTGAGCATCGACGAGGTCCGTGCC
>JBAUNU010000503.1:0-5945 GCA_049579405.1 Methylocella sp. | reverse complement strand
CGGACGCTGCCGTAATTTCTGGCATTGCAGACAAAACCATACTTTTGATTGAATGGAACAAGACAGATCGTGATCTTGTGTTTCAGGCTATTGACAGCGTCCATCTCAACAAGGGCACCGTGACAGGGGTCGTGTTGAACAAGGTCAATTTAGCTACCATCAGATCCTATGGGCACAATTATAGCAAATTCTTCACTGACACCCAAAAATACTACGAGTACGATAACGGCCAATCGTCCCAGGGACGATCTCAGCGATCGGGAAACCCGTTTCGCGGCGCGTTTCTGCGCAAACCAAACAACCAATAGGCAGCCCAGCGTGGCCGCTACATAAGCTGACAACCATCGCGCTCTTGGGCGAGGATTCAGTCACAGCTTGCCCGCCGCCGCTACCGGATACCCACCGCACTGCCGGTCGTCGGCGGACGCTAGACCTCAGTAGCACCGTACACGGGACCGTCATGCCGCCACTCTCGGCGCGCCGTGCGTTCACCCTGAATCGGCAATCGCAACGCTCATCAATGAGGCTTCGACCCTGGCCGGCGTGACCCTCGAACAGATTGACTTGCAACCAATCCAATGACCATATCTGCATGCGTTTAATGCATGTTCCGCGCAGGGATAGGGTGGTTGGCCTTTAAAGGATCCACAGTTGAAATCTCCTATCATGTTACCACCAAGCGCCGTGATCCGTTATGCGACGCTCGGTCTACGGCGATGCTACATGCCGCGCGCCGAGCTCTGGTCGCATAAGTATCATCTTGACGGTCGGCCCCAGCCAAACGAATCCGTGCCGCGTAGCGACGGCTTCTATAGTCTCAATGTCTTGCTGGGCTTCGCGCGCAATCCGGAAGTCGTTGCCGGCGAGCCCTACGATCTGGAGGCGATCTTCAAGGCGGCCACCCGCTCACTTCTGTTACAAGGCGCGCGCATCTACGCCTTTGGCATGGCGCTCTGGGCGGGTGCGGAGCTTGGCTTCGATGGTCCCGCGAACGTTCTTGCCAAGGTCCGCGATTTAACCGGTGATCCAGCCGCCGCGGTTCACTGGAAGGCACAGGACATCGGATTGATGCTGTCAGGCGTTGTCGCGCGGTCCCGCTTGGACCCGGCCTGGTGCAAGATAGCCACTTCATTGCGTGATGTGATCCTCGCCTCGTTTCGCGCGCCGAGCGGATTGTTCTTCGATTCCGGCACTGGATTCCGAAGGTATTTCGCGTCTTTCGCCACTCAGGTCTATAGCTGTCTCGGGCTCTTCCACTATGGCGAGGCGATGGGCGATCCTGTTGCCATCGCGGCGGCGAATGCCTGCGTCGCCCAGCTGATCGCTCTGCAGGGTCCTCGGGGAGAATGGCCCTGGTTTTTTGCGCCGGACCGGGGGATGGTCGTCGACTTCTATGAGGTTTATGCGGTGCATCAGCATGGCATGGCACCCGCAATCTTGCATCATGCGACTATGCATGGCGTGCCAGGCGCACGTGCGGCTTTGGTGAAAGGCTTCATTTGGCTTTTCGGCGACAACGAATTGGGCCGCACGATGTTGCGGCCTGAGCTGCACCTCTTCTACCGATCACAAAGGCGCGCCGGCATCAGCGGTAGCCGAGCCGCGCGCGGTTTGCGCGCGTTGGCGAAAGCGGCGCTTAACCGGAATGACCAGATTGGCGCCGCTGGGGGCGCGGGACGAACTCTCTCCTTGGAAGCCCGCAGTTACGAATTGGGCTGGATTCTCTGGTCATTTGGTGGCCGCCGCGATTTTCCTGAATTGACTGATCGGCCTGAATTCATTGCGGCGCTTCGAGGTGGTCGCTTCATCGACCCGCAGGTGGCCGAAATATCGGAGCCGGACGTGTCCTCATTCGAGCCGACAGGGAGCGCTCCCGTACACACGGTGCCATGGTTCAAACGTTGAATTCTGATTTTCCGCGTCCGGATGAATTGCCAGCCACTCTAAGGCGCGGCGGCGCGTCCTCGGTCAAGGTACCGCTCGTCCTGGTTCTGATCGCATTGACCATGTTCCTGCCGGAAGAAACATCATTCTACTTTGGCGCATTTCGCATGACCATTTGCCGGCTACTCTTTTTGCTTAGCGCGCCGGTAATCCTGTTCCGATTTGTGAGCTTGACGGCCAGTGGGAATTACCGGTTTGTTTGGCCGGATGTGTTGGTACCCGTCGCCGGGCTCTGGATGTTATTTGCGCCGGCCGAGATCGAAGGGTTCGGCAAAACCGTCGTGTATAGTGGCGACTCGGCGCTGGAATTTTGTATTCCCTATATGGCGACGCGAGTGTTTCTCACTGAAAGAGGTCAAGCGGTTGCTCTTGCCCGTATCCTTTGCATCGCGATTGCCACGGTAGGCCTGCTGGCGATTTTCGATGAGTTCTCGGGGCGCTTCTTGCTCCGGGAAATCGCGGGCTCTATTACGGGGTATCACAAGGAGTTTAAATACAGCGTCCTTACGCGCGCCTCCCTCTTTCGCGCGGCAAGCACGTTGGAACACCCGATCTTGTTGGGAACCGCCTGTTTGTTTGGCCTGCTGATGGCAACCACGATGCGTGGAGCGCTGCGACACTTCATGCTCGCCGGGTCCGCCGTGGGACTGGCGCTATCGGTGTCGTCGGCGCCAATCACTGCGGCTATCATAGGCTTCGCTGTTCTACTTTACAATAAGCTCATGCGAAACTTCCCTTTCCGCTGGGGTTTCTTGTTCGCAAGCGCCGCCGGAGTCATACTATTCCTCTTCAGTGCCCATCCCAGACCGTGGGGGTTTATTTTTAATCATCTCACATTCGACCCCGGAACGGGCTATTATCGTCTTTTGCAGTGGGACTTCGCCGGCGGCCTTGTCATGAACTCCCCCATTCTTGGTATCGGTCCATATTACGAATATGCCCGTCAGTCCGGGCTCATCCCTTCGATTGATGCAAACTGGCTTCGATTGGCAATGTCGTTTGGCATTCCAGGGGCGGTACTGGTTGGTCTGTCCTACATCGCCGCATGTTCGGTTTCGATGGACATCGGAAACAAGAGCCTAAATTTGACGAAGCAGGAGAGGCAGCTAGGCTCCGTGCTGAGCCTAATTATGGGACTTGCCGTTTATATAGGTTTTACGGCATTCTATTGGGGGACAGTCGCTATTCTGATCAGTTTTTTGGCGGGAATAAGAGCGCACTTGGGCGCGCTCGCAGCCATGCCACGAGAACCGGGGCTTGACGACGACGGGTGAAGGAATGTGGCTTACCCCGCTGCCTCGGGTAGCCCTAGATATATGACGACACCACGCTCCCGCGGACGAACTACAACGGTTCCAACCGCAAACTAATTCTGCAGCTTAAGCCTGGATTCTATTTCTGATTGGTCGGCGCCGCCGACATACTCCCGATACCGCGGGTGGTCGAAGCGGTGAATAAAATATATCTGATAACGCCAGGGAATGTGCGACTGGGCGAGAAGATTTTGATTGAGGTGGATCTTTATCTGGTCATGCTCGCGGTTGAACATCTCATTTGCCGCGAGCTCTCCGTTGAACGGGCCGTACATTTCCAGAGGACCGCCGCCGACATCATCTAAGTACATGAATAGCCGAGGCAGAAAGTTCTTGCTGTCAGCGTCGAGAATTCGCAACGCGTCGCGGGATGACGAAAACAGATCTAAGTCATTGAAAATCGCTGCAAGGGGCGGCCTATTTGCTTTCGTGAAAAAATCCTGGACTGTGCCGCGTACGTTGCCAATGATCAGGTCTGCGTTCTCAAGCCTCCGATGGAGTCTCTCAATGTCCATGGAGTATTGAGCTGGTCGAAACCAATAAGGCAAGTCTTCGGCGCCTTCCAGTTCAGGTAACCCCCCGCCGGTATCAAAGCCGTATACTTTTATTCGGACGCCAGTAGCTTTTTCAATCTCCTTCGCATACCGCGCTAAGACCATCAAGGTAACTCCCCCAGCGACTCCGAATTCTACGACGCTGATACTTCGATAGCCCAGTCTTTGCGCCAGCTGCGCAGCATGCCACATGCAGTACGCGTGCGCCGGCCGCTGAAGACAACCGGCGTCAACGAGAAATCCGAATGGCAACGGAATAACTCGGGAAGCGGCAAGCAATAGGCGCCTCACCAGAGCGGGCACCAGTTTTCCACCCGCAAGCGCGATCACGGCACTCCTGAAAATACCCATATGATCCGGCCTTCACAAATTCGCGCTCTGCCTCCTTGATAGAGATGGTTAAGCCGCCCGATCTGGCAGCATGGCGTCTTTAAGCCGTGACACGTTCAAGGCGGGCTAGCGCAGAAGACAAACGCGCCCAGGCAGTACGCTCTGAGAGCCAATATGAGTGGGCAAACGCTCATGTGGATCCATGCCGTGACTCAGCTCCCTCACCCGCCACGGAACCTGAGCACGCGTGATGTCGCCCTCCACAACAGCGGCGGCACGAGGTCACGGAGAAGCTGTCGGGCATTCTGCCGTATGCGCTCGCCCGGTCGCTTCTGGAATAAGGTGCTGTGCCGGGGATCCTCTTGCCCGGCCTCCGCTCCTCCATTTGTGTAATAGTAGAGCGCCAGCGACTTCCGCGTCATGTCTCGTGGGCAGGCCAAGGGATCAGGGTGCCCGTGGTATGAGTAACGCGATGTCGTGAAGATGACCACTCGATTGAAAATTGGAGCCACCCTCCTCACCACGCGGGTCATGCCGCGGTCCCAAAGCTCGAAGTGGCCGCCATATTCGTCTTTCCAGTTCCTGTTCAGATAGGCGAGGAGATTCAGGCGTCGATTCAACCCGAACGTGAGATGCTTGTTGAAATCGGCGTGGATCGCGAGCTTTCCGCCCGGCATGATCTGATGCAGTCCACCGCCCTCGAAGTATGGGTCGCCAATCAACTTCTCGATTCCAGTCAGACGTTCGAGAAATTCGAGGAAAGAGGCCGAATTCAATGCGTAAAGAAACTGCCTGGCGAACGGAGGGATGTCACGCTCGTGCTTCGATTGGAGTTTGATTTCCTCCGGCAAGTCGTGCAGCGCCCAATTCTTGTCTTCCGGGCCTGGGAACTCATCCAAAACGGTATCCAATACCCAATCGTCGAAAAAGCCGTCGATCACAATATGGGGATAGGGCTCCGCTGAGAGGTATTCGCCGGATCTGTTCACGGCGATCTCTTTCATCCGCGAGAGCGGAAGAAGCTCCGGCAATCCAGACGAGCGAATATTGGACTGTCCAAGGTTTTCAGGACCCGATGCCATAATTCCTCCAGGCGGCCCGGCACGGCTTCCTTAGCTACCCGAAGCGCTGACCTCAATCAACTAAAATCCGGCAGTCGGCGGCGGGTGCACGACTAAGTTCTTTGTTTTCTTTAGCGCTCGTTGTGTCAGCCGGGCGCGCGGCGCGGGGGCGAGCGCAACGGACGGCCGTGAAGGAAAACTTGGAAAGCTCTCGCGAGGAGAGCCGCCGGCGTTGCAGGCCCCTCAACAGCTTCGCATTTTTTGCGAGCTCGCGTAGAAAAATCGCGCATCGCGGCTGAAACCGCCCGCGCGTATGAACTCGTTACGGCGATCGTGCAAGAGCAGTGGCCGGCTGGCGACGGCCTCCATATGCGGTCCAGCCGTAATTCGCAAGAGGTGCCGTCGCAATATCTGTTGGAATTGATTTTGGCGCGATCTCCCACTGTGAGCGGGTGCAATATTTCGCGGCTCGGCACTGACCTAGCGCGTCCAATCCATGTTCAAGCCCGATGTCCACATGCGAGATGCCGCTCTACCGTTGATAAATGGCAATCGGGCATTTCCCGAGGCGCAGTGTGACCAGTTTCCTGAGAAAGCCGCAGCGATCCAGCAATGCTCCCGGATTTGCGTAAATAACATAAAGAGGTGGGGGGACAATGGTGTGGCTGAGCTGCTCCCCTTGGTGATTGAGATTGTCCAAGACCTTTTCCATGACATGGGCGCCAAAGGGGTTGAAAAGAAAT
>JBAUNU010000502.1:0-12127 GCA_049579405.1 Methylocella sp. | reverse complement strand
GGGCTGGTGGAATTTAAAGCCAAGCGGTTGCGAGACCTTGGTGCGGGGCGCCCTGGCGGCCGAGTACTACTATGTCTATGCGATGGACGAGCATGGCGGCGAGTGGAAGGGCAAGGCCTTCATGTGCACCCGCGACCGCGAATTCCGCATCATTGGGCGGGAAGATTGCTTCGTGCGCGGCTTCGACAGAACCGGCTTTTTCGAAGTCGATACGGGCAAGGAAGCCAAGAACTGGATCGTTCAATTGACCGATTCGACGCAAGGCCCGCCAAATCCCTAATCATCCCCCTTGACGAGGCTGAAATGCGGCGGCGGCTATGCAAAATCGTAGCGACCCTGGGACCGGCGTCCGCAAATCCAGCAATGATATCGGCGTTATTTCATGCGGGCGCCGATCTTTTTCGGATCAATATGAGCCATGCCACGCAGGATCAGATGCGCGGGCAGGCTAAAATGATCCGGGCGCTCCAGCAGGAATGCGGACGCCCGATAGGCATTCTTCTCGATCTCCAGGGTCCCAAACCGCGCATCGGCACCTTCAAGGATCGGGCGGTCGAGCTCGTCAACGGCGCCAATTTCGTTTTCGACTCGGATCCCGCGCCGGGGGGTCAAACCCGGGTGGGGCTTCCGCATCCCGAAATTTTGCGCTGCTTGAAGCCAGGCCACGCCATCCTCATCGCCGATGGTAAGGTGCGCCTTCATGTCGCCGAGGCCAGCGCCACCCGGGCCGTTGCGATCGTCGATGTCGGGGGAGAGATATCGAACCACAAGGGCGTCAGTCTACCGGACACCGAAATCCCAGTTTCGTCGATCACCGGAAAGGACCGGGCCGACCTTAAGGCCGGGCTCGACGCGGGCATAGATTGGGTCGCTGTTTCCTTCGTGCGGCGGCCGGAAGATGTCGTCGAGGTCAAGAAGCTGACCTTGGGCCGCGCGCTGGTGATGGCGAAGCTGGAAAAACCGCAGGCCATCGCGCGCCTTGACGAGATCGTGGAGATTTCCGACGCATTAATGGTCGCGCGCGGCGACCTCGGAGTCGAGATGCCGCTCGAAAAAGTTCCCGGTTTGCAAAAGCGGATTAATCGCATGGCGCGCCTGTCCGGCAAGCCTGTCGTTGTCGCGACGCAAATGCTCGAATCGATGATCAGCGCGCCGGTGCCGACACGCGCGGAAGTTTCGGATGTCGCGACCGCGGTCTTCGAGGGCGCCGATGCCGTCATGCTTTCCGCGGAAAGCGCCGCTGGTTCATATCCGGTGCAAGCCGTCGCGACCATGAACAAAATCGCGGAGGAGGTCGAGCGCGATGCCTATTATCGCGGTATCATCAATGCCCAGCGCGCGCCTCCCGAAGCGACGAATGCCGATGCGATCGCGATCGCCGTCGCCGCGCGAAATTTCGCCGAAACGCTCGATCTGAAGGCGATTGTCGCCTGGACGTCTTCCGGCGCGACCGCGTTTCGCATCGCCCGGGAGCGGCCTGAAGCGCCGGTGCTCGCCCTCACGCCAAACCGGGAGACGGCCTGCCGTCTCGCTCTTGTTTGGGGGGTCCATGCGGTCGTCACCGAGGACGCGCACGACGTCTCCGACATGGCGAAGCGCGCCTGCGAACTCGCCGGACGCGAAGGCTTTGCAAAGGCGCAAGATCGCATCATTATCGTTGCCGGCGTTCCGTTTGGCACGCCTGGCGCGACCAACATGATCCGGATCGCCGTGCTGGGCGACGAACCGAAGTGACCGGCCGGGGCGGCGGCGGCGCCTTGATGGGCCGCTCCGTTGCCGAAGAGCATCCTGGATGAAAATCACTACGCTACGTTTTGTGAGAAAATTTGATTTTTGTACACACAGCCACCTTCTACAAAGAAAAAAGGGTCGCACGGTTGCGACCCTTCGTTCACTATTGCTAGGGCGTTGGCGACTGAACTACTGCCTATTTGCGTTTTTGCCACGTTCGCAGCTTGATATAGCTGCTAACTCCGACGGGGATCAAAAGCACAAGGCTTTTTAGATCAATCACCAGGCTAAGAAGCGACCCTAGGTGAAGCTCCATTGGCTGCGGGAGTACCCTACGTACATCATTCCCTACTCCTATTGGTCATTGACTCCGTATAAGAAATCGGAGGTCGCCCGGCCTCCTTCAAGAGCGCAGTGACCTAAAAAAGGTCCCATAGTCCGCAATATGGAATCTGATACGGCGCCGCGATCGCGCACGGCTAGAACGGAATATCGTCGTCTATTATGTCGGTGCGGAGCAGGACGGCTTCCTTTGCGCGGGGAGGCGATAGCGCTTTTGGTGGCGCGGTCGGCGCGAGTTGTCGAGTTTCCTGCTCCGCCGACTTCGCCTCGGCAACGATCTGCATAACGTTAGTGATGAGTCTGTTCGCGACTTCGGCCGAAGCCCATACCCCGCCAGGGATGGCGAGCAACTCGAACGCGACGCGCGCAACTGCCAGGATATTTAACCGCCGTTTCTCAAGTTCTGCCTCGAACTGATCCAATTTTTTTAGCAAGGCCTCGCGTTTCGGCTCCGTCATATTCGCCTGCTCGATACACTGGCGGAGCCTATGCACGTAGCTACGGATGCGATCCTTTGAATTCGGTAGGATAGCCACCGAGTCCTGCTTTGCTCGTATGCTGTTATCGATAACCAATTGCGTGATGTAGTGATCAAGATCGGCCTTGAACTGTCAGTAATCAACGTTTTGTTTAAAGTTAGAAAGGCGTGGGATTTCCATCGAACCGAACGGCCGCTGCAATCACAACGTTTATAAAGCTATGGCGCAATTCCTCGCGCTCCCACTCGTCTTGGGGATCAAGCCTTTTGGTCTGCTCGGCAAGACTGCGCTGCGCATGGTTGACGAGCGTCATAAACGCAATGCGCGGATCGTCGTCGAGGTCGTCCAGCTCATCTTGTGAAACAAAATTTAGAATAGTCATCGCACGTAACCCTGCCACCTGTCTGTTTCATTCGCGAGTTGCTCTCCGACATGACGAAACTATTACCTTTCTGCATCTTGCGTCCCGCAGGCAAGTGGCATAGCGAAAATTTTGGAATTTTGCACAATTGCCTTGAGGCGGATTGATATGCCAAGACTCTGGGCCGGTACATGGTGTCGAGGAACGTTAAAACAACATCGTCTATTTTTGGTCTATCCCCTCTCTGTGCCCTGCCAAGGTTCAGCCGTTTTTCCTTGCTTATCTTCTCGAATCTAATTCCGGGGATTGTCCCGGCATTGCCGATGCGGCTCGCACCTGAACTTATCAACCGCCGAACAGCGTATCGAAAAAGTTTTGCTTTTCAGATTGCGCCCTGTGCTTTTGTCCCGGTCCCCCAGCATTCGGAATGTCCGCCGGAGGCACGGGCGGGCCACTCATGGCGCCGCCGTGGATTGGAACCGGGGGCGTCGCAACTTGCCGTGTTTGGCTGGAGGCTAGGGCGCCGAACAAGCCAGGCAGCGAGGGCCAGCCATTGTTTTCCGCCATCGGCACGCTACCAGAACTATAATTGTGCCAAATCCCGCCGGGGAGGGGTTGCGGCGGCACGCCTTGATGCGCGGCGCGCATAAAACGCGACCAGATTTCTGCGGGAAGATTGCCGCCGGACGCTTTTTTTGTCGGTGAATTATCGTCGTTGCCGAGCCAGACACCGGCGACGATATGGCTGGTGTAGCCGATGAACCAAGCATCGCGCCAATCCTGGCTGGTGCCGGTCTTGCCTCCCGCCTGCCAACCCGGCACCGAAGCCTTGCGCGCCGTGCCAGTTAAGAGGGTTTCCTGCATCATCGAATTCATCATCGCCAAATGGGTTGGATCGATGACCCGGCCATTGCTGGCGCCCCTGCGTTGATAGAGCAGTTTTCCGGAGGCGGTTTTCACTTTCACGATGACCTGCGGCTGCACGCCGATGCCGCCGTTTGCAAAGGGCGCGTAGGCGGTTACGATTTCAAGCGGCGTAACCTCGGAGGTGCCGAGCGCGATCGACGGGTTGGCGGATAGTTCGGATGCGATCCCCAGACGATGGGCGACCCTGACGATGGCCTTCGGGCCAACCTCCAGGCCGAGGCGCACCGCCACGGTGTTGAGGGACAGCGCCAGCGCCTTGGTGAGCGGGACCGGACCGGAATACTCTCGTGCGTAATTTTCCGGCTGCCAGCCTTTCACATTTATCGGAGCGTCCTCCCGCACCGAATCCGGGGTCAGGCCGGCTTCGAGCGCGGCGAGATAAACGAAAGGCTTGAACGCCGAGCCCGGTTGTCGCTTCGCCGAGACCGCGCGATCAAATTGGCTGTCGGCGTAACTGCGGCCGCCGACCAGCGCCTTGATCGCGCCATCGGTGTCAAGCGCGACAATGGCGCCCTGGCCGACGTTAAAGCCCGCGCCCCTGCGATCAAGCTCTTCGGTTAGCGCCTTTTCCGCCGCCGCCTGCAACGAGACGCTGAGCGTGGTCGAGACCGCGATATCTTCATTGATCGCACCGATCGTATCGTCGAGCGTGTCCATCACGAAGTCGGCGGCATAATTGACCGAGCTCGCGTTCCGATCTCGCATGGCTTGCGCGGGATGGAGGAGAGCGAGCATGGCCATCGCGTCGGTTATGAAGCCTTCCTGAACCATCGCCGCGATGACTTGGCTCGCGCGCTCGCTGGCCCCGGCCGGATTACGATTTGGCGCCAATCTCGCCGGCGCCTTCACCAACCCCGCGAGAACCGCCGCCTCCGGCAGCGTCACACTGCGGGCGCCGTGGCCAAAATATTTTTGCGCCGCCGCTTCCACGCCATAGGCGCCGGAGCCGAAATAAACGCGGTTCAAATACAATTCGAGGATTTGGGCTTTCGAATATTTATGCTCAAGCCAGAGCGCGAGGATTGCTTCCTGGATCTTTCGCGAAACGGTCCTTTCCTGGGTCAGAAAAAGGTTTTTGGCGAGCTGCTGCGTCAGTGTCGAACCGCCCTGCACCATGCCGCCGCCCGTGATATTCCGAATCAGGGCGCGCAAAATTCCTTGGGGATCGATTCCCAAATGCGAATAAAAGCGGCGATCCTCGATTGCGACAAAGGCTTTTGGCAGATAGGGAGGCAGGTCAGCGATCCGGACCGCGGCGCCTCCGGTGTCGCCGCGATTGGCGAGCAAAACTCCGTTTTCGTCGAGAATGGCAATGTTCGGCGGCCGTTTGGGCACGGCAAGCGCGTCGATCGGCGGCAGCTTCATTGCTTGATAGGCAATCACGCCGGCGCCCGCCATGCCGGTCCAGACAGTTGCGATCATGCCCCAATAGAGCAACAGGGCGACGGGCGAACGGCATTTCCTGGTCACCCGCGATCGTCCGGCATGGCGACGCACGCTTTGATCCATCCTTGCATTGTTTCCGGGAGGCTGGTTTCCGGGGGGTTGGCCGAAGACCGGCTCGCGGCGTTCCGCCGGTTTGCGATTTATCGTGCCCAGGCCAAGACCGCCCGGCCGAGAAGGCTCGCTTTTATGATAAATCCGGCGGATTAAGGGCGGGTAAAGGGGTTTGGCCGCGAGCCGGAAGGTCCGCGCGGCCCGTGCAAAAGCGACGGTCGATTCATCGCGGCGGCTTGCGATTTGGCGAAAGCCGCGCCAAAGTCCGTCCCCGTCCCCGGCGCAGGCAAGTGGCGGGCGTGATGGATCAAACAAAAGCTCGATTGGACCGCCCCCATGAAAGTTACCCTCGAACGAGCGGCTTTGTTGAAGTCTCTTGGCCACGTGCATCGCGTCGTCGAGCGCCGCAACACGATTCCCATTCTCTCGAATGTCCTATTGCGCGCCGAAGACATGAGCCTGCTCCTGAAGGCGACCGATCTCGACCTCGAAGTCATCGAGCGATTGGCAGCAGACGTCGGCGCCGCCGGCGCGACCACGGTTCCCGCCCATATCCTCTATGAGATTGTCCGCAAGCTTCCGGACGGCGCGCAAGTTTCGCTCGAATCGAATGGCGATTCCGGCAAGTTGCAGCTCCGCTCCGGGCGTTCGCGGTTTAACTTGCAGTCCTTGCCTGAAAGCGATTTCCCGGACCTCGCCGCGGGCGAATTTGGTCACGCTTTCAACCTCGCCGCCGGCGACCTCAAGGGGCTGATCGACAAAACCCAGTTTGCGATTTCCGTTGAAGAGACGCGCTATTACCTCAATGGCATTTTTCTGCACACGACAGATGTCGAAGGCCATATGATGCTGCGCGCCGTCGCGACCGACGGGCACAGGCTCGCTCGGGTCGAAATTCCCGCCCCCGGTGGCGCGATTGGCATGCCGGGCGTCATCGTGCCGCGCAAAGCCGTGTTGGAGGTGCAAAAACTCATCGAGGATCCCGGCCTGGAGGTTCGCGTCGAAATATCGGCGGCAAAGGCGCGCTTTACTTTCGGCGATCCTTCGGGGAGCGCGGGACGGGTGGTGCTGACCTCGAAATTGATCGACGGGACCTTTCCCGATTATGTTCGGGTCATCCCTTCCGGCAACGACAAGCGTCTGATTGTCGATCGCGCGCCGTTCGCGGCCGCGGTCGACCGGGTTTCGACGATTTCGTCGGAGCGCGGCCGCGCCGTCAAGCTCGCCGTGGCGGATGCGAAACTTACGCTTTCCGTCACCAATCCGGATTCCGGCTCGGCGACCGAGGAACTCGATGTCGATTATGACTCCTCGCCGATCGATATTGGCTTCAACGCCCGCTACCTCCTCGACATTACCGAGCAGCTCGACGGCGACACCGTGCTTTTCAAGCTTGCCGACCCCGGTTCGCCCACGCTTGTGCAAGACCGCGATGGCGTAGCCGCTCTTTATGTGCTTATGCCGATGCGGGTGTGAGCCGTCCGCGTTTTTTCTTCGCCGGTCCGAAAAAAGAAAAGCAAAATACTATCCAAACGCCTTTGTCGGCCATGATTTTTGCCGGTCAACTCTTCCGGCGTCCACGAGCTGCGCGACCTGGGTCAACTCTCTGGCCGTTAGTGATACCAGCGATAGCCATAAGTCACACGCCCTGCAAAAGTTACGAAAAATGAAAGCATGATGCACTACGATTTTTTTCACGAGTCTTGAATTCGCACAAACGTCACCACAGAATCACGCCGCCGCCAACGGTCGATCTCATGCAAGCGAGCAAGGACGCGGGTGCTGGATGCCGGGCATCATTCGAGTTTGATGTACAACGGCAATTAATTACTGTCACAAGCAATATATACTTGAGTGCGTCACGACATCGGCCTTGTCGCCTCCCAATATTTGATGGACAGTATTCGCTCAAAAAAATTCCTCCCGAAGTCGTGTCGGCCCTCACAACCCAACCAGAAGATTAGAAGATTAAAGGAAGGAAAGACCATGAGAATCTCCTATCGCGGCATGATCCTTGCTGGTCTAAGCGTTGCGGCCTGGACCTTGCCCTCGCCGGTTGAGACTGTTCTCTATCGTTTCCAGGGCACCAGCGACGGTTTGTTCCCCGCGTTTGGGGTGATCACCGACGAGCAGGGCGCGCTCTACGGCATAACAGAAGCTTTTGGGAGCAATAATGGCTTAGTTTTCAAGCTGACGCCGCCCGCCAAGGGCCAGACGGCTTGGACAGAGACCGTGCTTTTCAGTTTCAATGGTGGCAGCGACGGCGCCAACCCCCAGGCTGGCCTGATCGCCGACAAGCAGGGCGTGCTCTACGGCACAACATTTAACGGTGGGAATAGCAATAATGGCTTAGTTTTCAAGCTGACACCGCCCGCCAAGGGCCAGACAGCTTGGAGCGTCCTCTACAGCTTCTGCTCGCTGTGTTTCAAGCTGACGCCGCCCGCCAAGGGCCAGACAGCTTGGACACAGAGCGTGCTCTACAGCTTCTGCTCGCTGTCGAACTGCAGCGACGGTTCCGCCCCCGCCGCTGCCCTGATCACTGACGAGCAGGGCACGCTTTACGGCACAACATCTGGCGGTGGGAGCAGCAATAATGGCACAGTTTTCAAGCTGACCCCGCCCGCCAAGGGCCAGGCAACTTGGACAGAGACCGTGCTCTATAGTTTCAAGGGCGGCAGCGACGGGTCGAACCCCCAGAAGGCTGCCCTGATCGCCGACAAGCAGGGCGCGCTCTACGGCACAACGCTAGCAGGTGGGATCAGCGGAATCAGCAGCCCCTGTGGCCTTGATGGCTGTGGCACAGTTTTCAAGCTGACACGGCCTTCCAAGGGCCAAACAACTTGGGCGGAGACCGTGCTCTATCGTTTCAAGGGCGGCAGCGACGGCGGGGAGCCCTTTGCTGGCCTGATCGCCGACGAGCAGGACGCGCTTTACGGCACAGCGAATTTCGGTGGGAATAACAATAATGGCTTAGCTTTCGAGCTGAAGCCGCCTTCTAAGGGCCAGACAACTCGGACAGAGACCGTGCTGTACACGTTCTGCTCGCTGTCGAACTGCAGCGATGGCGCCGCCCCTCAGGCTGCCCTGATCGCCGACAAGCAGGGCGCGCTCTACAGCACAACGGCAGTAGGTGGGAGCGGCGGCAATCGGGGGACGGTTTTCAAGCTGACGCCGCCCGCCAAGGGCCGGACAGCTTGGACAGAGACCGTGCTTTACAGTTTCAAGGGTGGCAACGACGGTTCGAATCCAGGGGCTGCCCTGATCGCCGACAAGCAGGGCGCGCTCTACGGCACAACGACTTTCGGTGGTGGCGCCGGTAATGCGGGAAATGGCAATGGCACAGTTTTCAAACTGGCGTTATGTCCCGAGCGTGAGAAAGATCACGATCACGACGGATGTCCTGATTTCCAATCCATGGAATAGCGGCGCCACGGCCTCAGCCTCGAAATTCTGCTGGCGCTGACATTGGAACTCCGGGGCAAAATTGCCGGCGTGCGTTATATGCGGCGGACGGGTTAATGGGCAGGTCACTGCGATACCATGATAAGATCCGCGCTGATGAACGTGATGACCGCCGCCGCCCTCAAGGCGGGGCGCGGCTTGAAGCGCGATTTTGGCGAGGTGGAAAACCTGCAAGTCTCGGTGAAGGGACCGGGGGATTTCGTCACCGCAGCCGATCGCAAGGCCGAAAAAATTCTCCATGGGGAATTAGCAAGGGCAAGGCCGGGCTACGGCTTCGTCCTCGAGGAAAGCGGCCGGATCGACGGCCCCGACAAAAGCCATTCCTGGTTCATCGACCCGCTCGACGGGACGACCAATTTCCTGCATGGTTTGCCTCTCTTCGCGATCTCGATCGCTCTCGCGCGCGATGGCGAGATCGTCGCGGGGCTCGTCCATAATCCGGCAACAGGCGACATGTTCATCGCCCAGAAAGGGCAAGGCGCCTACCAAAACAACCGTCGGCTGCGCGTGGCGGCGCGGCGCGACATGGCCAATTCATTGATCGGCTGCGGCATTCCGCATCTCGGCAAGGCCAAGGAACATCCGCGCTTCATGGGCGATCTCGCCACGGTCATGGCGAAGGCTGGCAATCTTCGCCGCCTCGGCGCCGCCGCCCTCGATCTTTGCTTTGTTGCCGCGGGATATTACGACGGCTTTTGGGAGCGTAATTTGGAGGCCTGGGATATCGCCGCTGGAATTATCATCGTGAAGGAGGCGGGTGGCTTCGTGACCGACGCGGACGGCGGCGCCGAGATGCTGGGCAAGGGCTCCGTTTGCGCCGGCAATGAGGCTATCCATCGCGATTTGTTGAACCTGATCCGCACTTGACCGTGGGCTGAAGTGGATTCCCACTTTGCGACAGTGGCCTTGCAGCATATCCCGAAAAGTTGATCGGCTTTTTTGATCAGGGCATGCTCCAACTGTTTGATCCGGAACTTCTCCTTGTCGATCACGGTATTCCAAATGGCCGGGAAGCGCTCTCGTTCGACGCGATTTCACAAACAGGCATTCCTAGCCCGCTTCAATTGCGTATCGGATGCGCGCGCTTTTGAACCAAAGCCGCCGGTCCCGGATAGAGCGGAGTCTTCGTGTTTCTAAATCATCTTCAACCGCTCGTCGCGCAGCACGGCTATTGGGTCGTCTTCTTCATCGTCATGCTGGAGAGCGCGGGCGTTCCTCTGCCTGGGGAGACCGTTCTTGTTCTGGCCTCGATCTATGCCGGAGCGACCGGCCGGCTTGCCCTGTCCCTCGTCATCTCCTGCGCGGCGGCGGGCGCGATCACCGGCGACAATATCGGGTTCTGGGTCGGCCGGACATGGGGTGTGAAATTCCTTCTGCGCTACGGCAAATTTATTCACCTTCCGGAAGAAAGGCTCAAACTCGGGCAATATCTCTTCGAAAAGCACGGCGGGAAGATCGTTTTTTTCGGCCGTTTTTTTGCCTTCCTGCGCGTTCTCGCGGCGTTGCTCGCCGGAGCGAACAAATATCGATGGCGGCCATTTTTGATCTTCAATGCGGCCGGAGGCATTGTTTGGGCGCTTGTGTTCGGAATAGGCGCCTTTGTGTTCGGCGATTCGATTCATCGCGTCAGCAGCACGCTTGGCGTCGTTGCGCTTGCCGGTGTTGCCGCCGGCGCGATCGCCGTCACCTACATCGTTCGCCGCGAGGAACGGAAGATGGAGAAAAAGTTCTCAAGGAGCGAGGTGGATCGTTGCACGCGCTCGTGACAAGGCCGCTTGCCCGGTTCGCCGCGTGGACTTCGACGGCGAACCCGTTCGCGCTTATGCTAACCGGTTGGGGGGTGCGGCCGGTTAGCCGTTGTCGTAAATTTGGGGCATGCCTCTGGACCGCTCCAGGCGCGCGATGAGACTCGACGTATCCCAGCGCGCGCCACCCATCCGTTGAATCTCGGCGTAGAATTGATCGACCAGGGCCGCGACCGGCAGCGTTGCGCCATTGCGGCGCGCTTCCTCCAAGCAGAGCGCGAGATCCTTGCGCATCCAATTCACCGCGAAGCCGAAGTCGAATTTCCCCGCGCTCATGGTTTTGTGGCGGTTGTCCATCTGCCAGGATTGCGCCGCGCCCTGGCTGATGATTTCGACGGCGGCACCCGGATCGAGCCCGGCGCGCTTGGCGAAATGGAGGCCCTCCGCCAAACCCTGGACGAGCCCGGCAATGCAGATTTGATTGACCATTTTGGTGAGCTGGCCCGCCCCCGGAGGTCCCATCAGCCGGCAGGCCTTGGCATAAGAAAAGATGATCCCTTCGGCCCTCGTGTAATCGTCCGGCCCGCCGCCGCACATGACGCTGAGCGCACCGGCCTCGGCACCGGCCTGGCCGCCGGAGACCGGGGCATCGACGAAGCCAAATCCTTGGGCTTTCGCAATCGCGTTGAGTTCGCGCGCGACGACCGCCGAGGTGGTTGTGTGATCGACGAAGACCGCCGGTTTTTCGAGGCTCTCGAAGGCGCCCTCCGCGCCGGTCGTCACGGCGCGCAGATCGTTGTCGTTTCCAACGCAGGCAATGACAAACTCCTGGCCCTTCGCGGCTTCGCTGGGGGCCGGCGCGCGTCGGCCGCCAAACTCCTCGGCCCATTTCTCTGCCGTCGCGGCCGTGCGATTGTAAACCGTGACGTCATGTCCCTTCGTCTTGAGGTGCCCGGCCATCGGATAGCCCATGACGCCGAGGCCGAGGAATGCGACTTTTGCCATGGGCTCCTTTCCGCGCGACTCCCAATTAGGAGGATCGCGGCTAATCGATCTTAAAGTCGAAATATTTGGCTCTGACCTTGGCAAAGGTGCCATCGGCCACGCAAGAGTCCAGGGCCTTCTCGAACATCGCTTTCAGTGCCTCGTCCTCCTTGCGAAGGCCGATGCCGATTCCATCGCCGGATCGTGCGGCACCACCCCGGCGACGACGCAGCATTGCGCGTCTATGTGCGTTTTCATATACTTGGCGATGGCGTCCTCGCCGTCGATGACGGCGTCGACCTGCCGTTCGGCGAGATCGAGGATGGCTTCGTCAAGCGTCGCATAGGGGCGGATCTTCAATTGTGTGTAGACACCCTCGAGATAGGCCTCGCCGGTTCCGCCCGCCTCGACGCCAATCGTTTTGCCGGCGAGTCCTGCCGGGCTCGTATCGAGGGTGGCTCGCTCCTTTAAGGTCATGAAAGCGGAGGGCATTCGGATGTAAGGTTTGGTGAACGCGATTTTTTTGCGGGCTTCGCCGGTGATTTCCATCGCCGCCATGATCCCATCATAGCGATGCTCGAGAAGGCCGGGAATAAGCC
>JBAUNU010000501.1:0-3020 GCA_049579405.1 Methylocella sp. | reverse complement strand
GAGCCCGCGCCGTGGCGGTCAGCGGCAAGATGCCAACCGCGGCAACAACACTCGACAACATCGTGCGAGCTAGCCGCCCGCGGCTGCCTCCAAAGCGGTCGCAATTAGCTGTCATTTTCACCAGGGTCCTCCTTGCTCAAATTACGGCAACTCTGCCGCGGATTCCAAGTCTGAGGCTTTCGCCATAATCATAGGCCGCAAACATCAGAAATCAACGATAAAGTTTTCCAAGACAGGGCAGAAAGCGGGCGTTAACTTCGCTGAAACCATGGCGGCGTCTTATCGCGCTGTTTGGATGGGGGAGTCGCCTCATGGGCTGGCGGGAATGGGACGCGCCGCGCACGTCGCGTGCCATCGAGTTGGATCTGGGCCGGTTTTTCGAGGCCGCCGCCGCCCGGAAACGGTGGTTGATCGGGTTGCCGCTCGCCGTTCTGGTACTCACCGGCGCCGTGCTCGGCCTGCAACCGCCGCGATATAGCGCCGAGGCGCAGATTCTCGTCGGCCCCCGGCAGGCCGGGCTGACTGGCCTGAGGGCAAACCATGCGCTTTTGGATGAGGGCGCCGCCGCCAGCCAGGCGCGGCTCATCGCGTCGCGCGATCTCGCCCGCCGCGCGATCAAGGATCTCGGCCTCGAGGACAATCCGGAATTCGATCCGGTGACGAGGGGCCTCGGACCCGGTTTCCGCGCCCTAATCCTTCTCGGCGTCCTGCGCGATCCGGCGCGAAATAGCCCGGAGGACCGGGTCCTCGAAGCCTATCTGGACCGCCTGCGGGCGAGCGGGCCGGATAGGGGCGGTCTCGTCACGATCGCCTTTCAGTCCGAAGACCCCGAACTCGCGGCGAACGCCGCTAATTGCATCGCCGGGCTCTATCTTGACATGCGCGGGGAGGCCAAACATGCCGTGCCGCGCATGGACGCGCGCATCGTTTCGCGCGCCGTCGCGCCGCAACATCCGATTTATTCAGCGGAGGCCTTGCTGGTCTTGGCGGGGGCGGCGACGCTTGTTGCCGCTTTCGGCGCATTTGCGGCGATAATGCTGCCACGCGGGCGGCCTCTCCTCGCGGAGACACCTCTCGAGCAGCCCCGCGCGCTCGGACAAGTTCGCGTTTTCGCCCGCTTCACGGATGCGGCGGGGCTAAGTCCGCGAGTAAACCCAAAATCAGATCCGCCGCCGGCATTCGAGGAGGAAACCGGCGGCGATGACCCCGCTGATGACCCCGATAATGGGCAAGCCATGTCAAAGATCGTGGCGCGCATCCTGGCGGTTTCGGTGCGGGCGGGCGGCCCGCGAGGCATTCGCATCGTCGCGACGTGCCTCCAGGCAACCGGCGCGGCGTCTGGCCTGATGCTCGATCTCGCCCGCGGTCTCGCCCGCCAAGGACGTTCGGTCGTCATCGGCCTCGACGAGTCCAGCCTATTGGATTTTGAGAGTTCCACGGCCGGCGCGCCGCATGGCCATCCGGGCGGCGCCGAACCCGCGCTCGGCGATCTTCTTGCCGGAACGGCCTCTTTCGCCGAAGTCCTTCGCCGCGATCCGGCCTCGCGGCTTCATTTCCTGGCGGTTGGCCGCGACGGCGAGCTGGATCTTCACGAGTTCGCAAACGTGATCGATGCCTTGGCCGGGATCTATGATTTCATCGTGACGATCGCGCCGCCTCTAGATCGGAACGGCATCGCCGGAACCCTCGCCGCGCAAGCCGATGTCGTCCTGCTGGCGGCGCAGGGCGAGCCGCGTGGCGGCGCCGTATTCGAAGCCGAGGCGCGGTTGATCGAAAGCGGCGCACGCGAGGTCCTCCTCATTGGCCTGCCGGCGGAGTCGCCGCGGATTCTCGGGTTGGATGCGGCTTGAATGACGAAACGGACGGGCGAAGTCACGGTCCCGGATCGGGTTTTTCCATCCATCTGATCAGCGGCATCACCGAGGGCCATGGCACAAGACCTGACTCAAGACGGCGGCCTCTTGCACCGGGGGCGCTTGCGCCAGAGCCATGGCCACGAGCGCATAGACCGGCACAAATCCGATGATCACGCCCGTGCCGCCGAATGTGCGGTTGCCCCGCCGCATGTTGCGTCATTTTCCGCTTGCGGAAAATTGGCACCGCAACGTATGGGAAAGAGGCCGCGCGTTTCCGCTCGGCCTCTCGACCGTGATCGCTTCAAGTTGAATCGCTCACGGCTCTCATCTCTTTGTCTCGTCGCATGATGCTATCCAAAAAAGTCTGCAACTTCCTGGATCGTTGCGAACTTCTATCGCCCCGCCTCGGTGCCAGGGGCTCCCTCCACGCCCGGCGCGCCCGCTGCGAGGGCGGAACCTATGTATTCAGAGGCCTCACGCTTTGTAACGCCGGAGACCGAACGGCCTTCCATCTCCTTCTGAACGGCCGTGCTTGGCTCGACGTTGGTGCCATTCGCCGGGCCAGAGACGGACGCTTTCGGTGCCTCGGCGACAGCAGCCGTCGTGGATAGGGATAAGCATGACGTTAGCGCAGCGGCGCATAAGGCTATGCGATGTACCATTTGATTCTCCATCTAGCTTGAGAGTCAGCCGAACATGTCGAGCAGACTTGTTCAGCCATGCGCGTGGCTCTTGTCCGCGACAAATCGTTGTCGGGTTTTCGCCAAACCCCGACGGCCTCTGCCCGCCGACGCGAGAGGGACTTCAAACCTTCGAGTTTCCCTTGGGAGTTTTGATTTTTTATTGCTGAACCGGATTCGCACCTAAATGCGCAACGACTTCATCACGTGTTCAACTGTGGCGCTTTTAGCCGCGAATCAGGGCGATAACATGACGCGCACGTGCGACGCTTGGGCGCTTGCCTGGCGATCACGTTTAAGTGCGCCCCACGGAAAACAATCCTAGCATGATGAACCTATCACAAGAGTTGGCGAAACCGCGCCCGGCGGCGGCCACAAGCCATCGCGCGGCCGCGATTTGGCTTTGGAGCCTCGCCGGTCTCGTCTTTTTGATGGTGATCGTCGGCGGCGCGACAAGGCTCACCGAATCCGGCCTGTCCATCAC
>JBAUNU010000500.1:0-3890 GCA_049579405.1 Methylocella sp. | reverse complement strand
GGGCTCCAACGCCTTCCATGCTTCATCCGACAGCCAGAATAAACTCCTTGCCATGCCTCTGCCTCCAGCGACTCAAATCATGGCAAAAATATATCATGGAATCAACGCTCTGTATGGGTTCTCAACGGGCCCCGGCCTCTTGTCGGAGATTTTTCGGGAGGGACCCGCAGTCCTCGTGTCGCGCGACGAGGCCGTGGACATCGCGGCATTTCTCGAACCTGCCGGACAAGCGGATTTCGCCGCGGATCTTTTGTGGGCCCTGGCCGAGGCCCGGCGGGGACCTCGAGGCCCCTCCTTGCCTGCGGCGTTTCCGCGCCCAGCGGGAAAAAGTCCGGCCGCTCTTGGGGGGACAAGGGCGGCGGTCCGGATACCGGTCTGCGCCGGCTGATTAGGGCTAGACAGGCGCGGGACCGCCACCGGGAAGGCGCGGAGGCGGCATCGAACTCCGTGGGTTGATGATACCCAATTCGGCGCTCGATCTCTTGACCCGAGCGTACTACTCCTCGCGAAGGACCGGTGAATTTTTGGCGCCGGGTGTTTTTGCGTAAGGGAAAGCGAAGGAGACCGGCGAAATCACAAAAAGGGTTACGGAAGCAGGACCGAATCCGCGTAAAGACCGCTTGCCTAACACTCCATCAGTTTGGAGGGGAGGAACGTGGCGGGTTTCGCTAGCCGCGACCCATGGGATAAATCGCTATTCCTTGACCTTGAGATCCTTAAGCTTGGCGAAAACGGAATCCACGTCGATGCCCGGTTCCGGTTCGGCCTTTTCGACGTCCGCAGTGCCAAAAACACCGGCTTCGCTCACTGGCTTGTTATGGGTTTCGCGCGTCGTAACTTCGCTCGGCACGAGAGTCTGACCACGGTCTTCCTCGGCCAGCGGGCGATCCTTGGCGGCGCGGTTGACTTCCAAATCGAGATCTGTTTGTGAACAGAGCCCGAGCGTGACAGGGTCGGTCGGCGTCAACGCCGCCGAATTCCAATGCGTCCGGTCGCGGATCGCTTGCAGCGTGGTCTTCGTGGTGCCGGCGAGGCGCATAATCTGCGCATCCTTCAGCTCCGGGTGATTGCGAACCAGCCAGAGGATGGCATTCGGACGATCCTGCCGCCGCGACAGCGGCGTGTAGCGGGCGCCGCGTTTGCGGCGCGGCTCCGGCAACCGCACCTTCGATACCGCGAGCTGCAGCTGGCGCTTTTCCTCTGCTTCGGCCGCCGCGATTTCCTCGCGGGTCAGCTGGCCGGACGTGATCGGGTCATGTCCCTTGATCCCAGCCGCTACTTCACCGTCCGCGATCCCTTTCACCTCCAGCGGATGAAGTTTGCAAAAACTGGCGATCTGTTCGAATGTGAGCGAGGTGTTCTCGACTAGCCAGACGGCGGTGGCCTTAGGCATCAGTGGCGCATTGCTCATCTCTGTCTCGGTGCCCTCCGACACGGAAAACCCGCGGATGCCCACCAGCGAAGCTAAACGAAATATCCGAGCCGGGACCGCAGCGCTATATAGGCGCGGGCATGTTCAAACGCAATGCGGACGGCGCGGTGACCGGAGAGAAATTGCGCTGGCGGAAGGCGGCGCGGCGGCAAGCCGGGCCGTCCCTAGACCGCAAGGATCAGCCGTCGCCTTTGCGGGTTCCAACGACGGAGCCATATCCGGACCGAGGTTTGCGGCTGGTCAAGCTAGAGAAGGAAGTTTCGCGTAAACCATGTTCCGGCTGCTTTTCCGTTTTTTAGGCCTTTGCTTGCTGGCGACCGCTTTCGTCACTCTCGTCGGCGACGTCACGCACTCCGTTTCGGGCGCAAGGCTATACGTGACGCCTCTCGGCGAGACGCTCATGGCGCTTGCGCCCGGCAAGTTGGCGTTGGCCCAGGCTTTCGTTGAACGTCAGATTCATCCGTTCGTATGGGACCCCGTTTTGGTCGATTTTATGCGGTTACCGGTATGGCTCGCTGCGGGTGTTGCCGGAATCTTGGCGACCTGGCTCGCCAATAGGCCGGCGCCGAAATTTGGTTTTTCGAACCGCTGAACTTCCGCGTCCTATTTTTTGCGCGGATACCTTATTGTATCTTTGCCGTACTACGCTCATTTCCGGGAGTATCTACGCGAAGGAAACGGCCGATGTTTTCGTTCCGCAAACGCAATTCCCTGCCCACCGCCGCCGAGGCCCTGCCCGGACGGCCGGACCCGGTTTTGACCGCCGGAACCCATTTCATAACCGGGCACGGATTGCGGCCTCCGTTCCCGCAGGGCATCGCGACGGCGTTGTTCGGCATGGGCTGTTTCTGGGGCGCCGAGCGCAAGTTCTGGGAACTCGGCGACGGCATCCATTTGACGGCCGCCGGATACGCGGGCGGCCTTACTCCGAACCCCACCTACGAGGAAGTCTGCTCGGGGGCGACCGGCCATAACGAGGCCGTGTTGGTCGCTTTCGACCCGGCAAAGATTTCCTATGAAGCACTGTTAAAGACTTTTTGGGAAAGCCACGATCCGACTCAAGGGATGCGGCAGGGCAACGATGTTGGCACCCAATATCGCTCCGCCATCTACGTCGATAACGCGGCCCGGCGCACCGCCGCGGAGGCAAGCAAGGCGGCCTTCGCCAAGGCGTTGGCCGCGCGGGGCTTTGCTGCGATCACAACGGAGATCCTCGATTGGCCGGATTTTTATTACGCGGAAGCCTATCACCAGCAATATCTCGCCAGAAATCCCCAAGGCTATTGCGGCCTCGGCGGCACTGGCGTTTCTTGCCCCATCGGTATCGCGCCACAATAGCTGTGGGCAGCGTCCGCCCAAGCGGGAATATGAGTGCGGCAAACGCTCGGCATCAACCAAATTTTCACTTGAAGCATGCATTACTTCGCTTTGAACAGGCAGAACCCCCGGCCGCGCGCAACCATCGGCGCAACATTTTGGCACCTGGCGCGTTAGGAAATTGCCCAGGAAATCCATATGCTCGCTTGTTTGGAGTTACGTGAGTGACAGTTGGACGAATAGTTGGAATCCTCTTTTTTTCAAGCCTCGCCGCGACCGGCGCCACGCCCGCCGGGGGTGTACCCAAGGGGCCTGGCATCAAGCCGACTCACCCTCTTCCCACGATCGGGGCCGGCATCAAGCCAGGTCACCCTCTTCTCATGAGCGGGCCCGGGAGCGCCCGGCCGGCCAGGCCGCAGGCGCCCATCGTCATGGGGCGCAGCGTGAGCGCGCATCACAAGACCAAGCTGCATCACATAAAGATGCAGCCGCTGGAATCGATCGAAACTCCGGTTTCCGCGGATAATTCCCGCTAATCTGGTCTTCTGTCCGAATAGGCGCCGGCGACCGGCGAAGCCAAACACTTCTCAGCGCGCGGTGAGGACGCTTTCACATTCGGGCGGCAATTGCGCCATCGTCAGGGGCGGCTTCGGCTTTTCAGGGCCGGGCTTAGGATGCAGGATCGCATCCGAAAACCACCAGGCAAGGGAGGCGTCGCAGCCGTCTCCCGGCGGGACGGGATCTTGATCCCGGCAGGCCTCTTCCCCTGCCGGACAAGCAAGGCGGACATGAAAATGATAGTCATGTCCATAATATGGGCGGACCTTGCCGAGCCATGACCGATTGCCCGTGGCCTCGCGGCACAGCGCTTTCTTGATCGCCGCGTTGACGAAAATGCGCTGCACCTCCGGGTCTTGCGCCGCCGCCCTGATGATCGCGAGATGATCCGGCGTCCATTTCTCCGGATCGACGTCAAGCCGGTCTGGCCGCACCATGCTGACCGCCGACATTTCCTCGCGCTCCAAGCGGGTAAGGTCGCGGTTGGGCATCGGCGTCAGCCAAATATCGGCGTCGAGACCGATCTGATGCGAGGCGTGCCCGGTGAGCATCGGCCCGCCGCGTGGCTGCGACATGTCGCCGA
>JBAUNU010000499.1:0-2791 GCA_049579405.1 Methylocella sp. | reverse complement strand
GCCTCCAGCGACTCAAATCATGGCAAAAATATATCATGGAATCAACGCTCTGTATGGGTTCTCAACCTAGTCTCGGCGATGTAATCCACGCCGCCCTAATCGCGATCCTGGCTGTCGCGCGAAAACTCCGCCAACATCTCGCGAAAGATCCCTGGTCCAGGTCCGCGCACCACAAAATTGTGAAGAGGCAAGGAAGGGGCCCGGAGCTTGACCCCGCGCCGTGCATGTCCTAGCTCCAAGCCATGGACCCCGCCGCGACGGCTTTTTGGCTCCCCCTTCTCGAGATTATCTGGATCAATATTCTTCTCTCGGGCGACAATGCCGTGGTCATTGCGCTGGCCTGCCGTTCGCTCCCCGAGCGGCAACGGACGTTGGGCGTCATTCTCGGCTCCGGCGCGGCGGTCGCCTTTCGCGTGGTCTTCACCGCTGTTGTTGTTGAATTGCTGGACCTGCCTTTCGTGAGGATCGCGGGCGGCGTTCTGCTGCTGTGGATCGGGGAGAGGCTCGCCGGCCCGGAAGAGCGTCAAAAAAAGATCGCGCCGGCCAACACCTTGTGGTCTGCGGTCCGTATCGTCGCCGTGGCGGACGCGGTGATGTCGCTCGACAATATGATGGCGGTCGCCGCCGCGGCGAAAGGATCGAAGCTCTTGATTCTTTTCGGTCTTGCCCTGTCAATCCCGCTCCTCGTGTTCGGCTCAACGCTGGTGCTCGCCCTGCTCAACCGTTTTCCCGTGCTCGTTTGGGCCGGCGCGGTGTTGCTCGGCTGGATCGCCGGTGACCTCATCGGCACCGATCCCGGCCTTGCCGCCTGGCTGCGCATGCGCTGGCCCGGTTTCGGCGCCTGGGACGGACCGGCGGGCGCCATTTTCGTGACGGTCATCGCCTGGCTGCGCCGCCGCCATCAAGGCCCAATGCAGCAAGCGTAGAGGCGGCGCGATCTTTGGCGTGGCCAGGCTCGACATGCACGCATTTCACTGCTCTCCCCTGCCCGCGACCTTGGCGTCCGCAAACGTGGCCATGCCGGTGTGGCAGGCGATAGCCGCTTTGATGATCCCGAATGCCAAGGCGGCGCCGGTGCCTTCGCCGAGCCTAAGCCCAAGATCGAGCAGCGGCTTCTTGCCAAGCCGCCGCAGCACATCCGCATGCCCGCCTTCGGCTGAAACATGGGCCGCCATGCAATGGTCGAGCGCGCGAGGATCGAGCGCATGCAGAATGGCGGCGGCGGCACAAACCACATAGCCATCGAGGATCACAGGAATGCGCTCCATGCGCGCCGCGATGATCGCACCGGCGATCGCCGCGATCTCGCGCCCACCAAGGCGGCGCATTACCTCAAGCGGATCGGAAAGGTGCTCCTTGTGGCGCGCGACGGCCGCCTCCACCGCCGCGATCTTTCGCGCTAAGCCGCGATCGTCGATTCCCGTGCCGCGCCCAACCCAATCGGCCGCCGCGCCGCCGTAGAGTCCATGATAGATGGCGGCCGCGATCGTCGTATTGCCGATGCCCATTTCGCCGAGGCACAAAAGATCGATGCCGCCGGCGATGGCTTCCATGCCGAAAGCGAAAGTTGCTGCGGCCTCCTTTTCCTCCAGAGCCGGTGCCTCGCTAATGTCCCGTGTCGGAACGTCGAGCGCCAAATCGAAAACCTTTAGGCCGAGCCCATGGGCCGCGCAAATCTGATTGATCGCCGCGCCTCCCGCGCGAAAATTGTCGATCATGGCGCGCGTGACCGAGGCCGGATAGGCCGACACGCCTTTTTCCACGACACCATGATTGCCGGCGAACACCGCGACGAGAGGCCGGTCGATCGACGGCTTCGGCTTCCCCTGCCAAGCGGCCAAGAACCCGGCGATTTCCTCGAGCCGCCCGAGCGACCCCGGCGGTTTGGTCAATTCCGCCTGGCGCGCGCGGACCGCCTGCCAGGACGCCTCCGAGGCCTCGGGCATGGACGCAACAAGATCGCGGATCGAGTCAAACGGCGGTTTTGAGGCGGACATCGCGACCTGAGGGAGCGCCAAAGGGTGTCTTCTAGTCCAGCGCGGCTGCCGCCGGAAGGAGCATGCGGCAACACGTCTCGCTCTTTGCCGCGGGCGCCGGGCGCTGCATCTACTGCTGCAACGGGACGAAAAGGGGAGCAAGGCAACTTTGGTAGTATCTTAGTTTGAATTTCCAATTCCGACCGATATCGTTGAAAAACTCAATTTTTTGCCTCGATCACAATTCTTGAGGCAGCAGGCGGGCTTTAAGAAAAAAGCGCTAAGGGGCCGGCAGAAAGGCTAACTTTTCGATGTGCGACGCCCGTAGCGAATTGGTGATGGCAACGTGTGGCGCTATCGGCCCTGCATGACCAAAGTCTGGTTTTCTGACGTCGTTCATTTTCCGAGTTTTTCAACGGTATCGACCCTTTGCGGAAGTTCGCTCGGACCTGATCCCAATCGCCGCCACCCCATTTACATTGCGAAAAATCCGCCCAATCGCCGAATTCGAACCCTGAAAAATCGATCCCGTCCCTCGGCGCAACGGAAAAATCGACGCCTTTGAAAGTCACGTTACGCGTCCTTGTTGGCCGGATTGCGCCGCCATGCGTTCCAGGCGTCCTTGCCCTTTGCCGCGAGGGAAGCAAGAAGGCCTTGGATGAATCTTCGGTCAGAGGCTCATCCCCCGGCGCGGTCTCGTCCCCGTCCGTCGGCAAATTGTCTCCTTTCACCAATTGCGGTGTGCATCGACATCGGTTGGCAACGGAGCAGCGAGTTTCGCATGACGTGTGAAGTAAAAACTTCACGCCCAGCGC
>JBAUNU010000498.1:0-2076 GCA_049579405.1 Methylocella sp. | reverse complement strand
CCTTGGCGGTATGGGTGCTGAGCCATGCCGCAACCTCGGCTTCGACGGCCTGCCCCAATAGCGTTCTCGCGCCGTTGCGTAAAACCTCGGTCAGCGGACCGGAAAATCTTCCTGGCTGGGCTAGTTGGAAAACGTTAGTCTCGGTCACGGCGTATCACTCCTTCGGTGTGGAGAAGTAGAGGCGTTGAACACCCCCACGATACGCCGCCTTACCCCTTCATGCCGTCACCAACTTTCGGCCTTAGCTCACCGCATAGGCGGGAAGGAGTGCATCGAGCTCACTGAACGGATATTCGACCTCGCGGCCGTCGAAGCCCGCGACCAGGAGGCCTTCATTCTCGTCGATAACGCAGCACGGTCCCAAGATCCCCGTTGAAGACATCGCGGTCGTAATCGTTCAGGATCTGCATGATTTTGTCGTCGGGCGCGAAGAGCGAGCCGAACTTTTCGGGAGCGACTTTCAGGCCGATCGTGCGTTAGGTCATCTTCATGGGGATTGCACCCAAAAAATCGCGTTTGCCGATGTCCACGCCGCAATGGCGCAGGATCGCATAGGCGATTGTGAGATGGAAATAGAAGTTCGGCAGCACGAAATGGTTTAGGTAATCGTCGCCTTTCATGTGGCCCGTGTTGGTCGGGCCGAGCGGGAACGCGATCTCCCGATCGGCCGACGCATCGATCTGCTTCGGGTCGAGCGTCTTCAGATAGGCGACCGTTCTTGCGATGCGCGTCTTTAGTTCATCCATCGTCGTCTCATTATCTTCGTAGGGGGGCGCTTCGACGCCGGCGAGTCGCGCCGAGCCGTTCTTGGCCAGATCCGTTGCAATCTGCACCTGACGGACGAGCGCGAACATGTCAGGAGACAGACGCGAATGGAGAAGCACCGAGGGGTCGATTTTTTTGGCTGCCGCATGAGCTTCGGCCTTATAAAGGATGGCCCACAGTGCGTTAAGGCTGATCTCGAAAATTGGGAGGGAGGCCTGAGACATCGAGAACGACATGGTGCGGATCCTTGGCTTGGTGGATTGGGTGAGGGCGATCGAGCCGAACATGCACCCGATACGCAGACGTTTCAATCTGAACGCGAATTCTCCCTGGGGCAACCGTGACTGAGCTTATCGACGTTGTGTGACGTCGACAGCACGTGCGTATACGCAGTCCCTCTGTGCGCCGTTTAATAGGCGGGCAGGGGCCCCGGTCAGTCGGCTGACAAGGCCTCTCGACTGAGCCGCCTCAAGCGCGCCGCGGCTAAAAAATCGACTGGACTTCTGCCGCAAAGGACGCATTGCTATGGATGCCGGCCGCTGGACATGGCCACCCGGTGAAACACTCAGGGCTCGCCTCGCGATGTGCGGGGCTTTGGGTCGTGCGAGCGTCAATTCCGGCGCCGCGAACCAACGGAGCCCAAACGATGTCGACCCTTTCCATAAAATCCCGGAACACGAAGAGCGCCGCACCTAAGAAGGGGAGCGCCCAATCGAAGACGGCATCCCGGCGTAAGATCACGTTTCCTGCTGCCAGCGCCAAGAAACCGACGCGATCTGTTGAATCGAAGGCCGAGCGAGTCGCCGCCGCCAAGACGCTGAGGAAGGCTGACGAACCAAGGGCTGAGCGAGTCACCAAGCAGGAGCGCGTGCTCACCCTGCTGAGCCAATCCGAAGGGGCCAGTATCGAAGAAATGATGCAGGCGACCGACTGGCAGCAGCACAGCGTGCGCGGGTTCCTGGCGGGCACGGTGAAAAGGAAGCTCGGTTTTCCGCTAACATCCTTGAAGCCCAACGGGGGCGTTCGCCGCTACCGCATCGAAACGCGGCGCGGTCGCTGACATGGAAAAACGGGCGATCGATGTCGCACAGGCGCTCGCGCGGCTCTCGGAGGTGACCATCTTCGAGCTGCGCGGCGAGTGGCGGCGGCTTCATCGCATGCCGCCGCCGATGCGGCTCTCCCGCGACCTCTTGATCCGAGGGATCATTTATCAGCTTCAGGAGCGGGCGTACGGCGGCCTCTCCGTGGCCACCACCCGGAAGCTGGAGCGAGCCGCCGGTCCGCCGAGCCGCGGCGCGGCCAAACCCACGC
>JBAUNU010000497.1:0-4352 GCA_049579405.1 Methylocella sp. | reverse complement strand
GTGGAAGGGACCATCCATCGGAATATAGACATCGAATTTGTCCTCGATGGCGGTCAAAATCATCACGATGTCGATCGATTTCAGATCCAGGCTTTCAATCGTCGCATCCAAGGTAGCTTTCTCACGGTCAACCATTCCTTCCTTGACGATCACGTCGATGATCTGGTTGGCGAGCTCGGAATGTTCGAGGGCCTTTGTTTCCACCGATGACTCCCTGCAAATGACCTATGGGCCCCCGTATCGCGCTCGCCGACGATGCGGGTAGGCTGTCGCGAACATGGACCACACCCGAGCAAGACTACGCCGAACCCAACTAGCCGGCAATCCCGCCAAGCCGGCTATTGAACAGCGCGCGCCGGAGGCCGGCGCGGGTGCAATATCCGGGCCGGAAGAATTGGTTAGACCATTCCGCGATCGAAATAAAGGCGCCTTACGGAATCGCGACGACCGGCGTCCCAACCTCGACGCGATGATAAAGGTCCACGACGTCCTCGTTATACATCCGGATGCAACCATAGGAAGCGGCCGTGCCGACGGATCTGCGCATGCTCGAGGTCGTGCCGTGGATTGCGACTTCGGAGAGGTTCAGGGTGATTGCCGCGGCGCCCATCGGGTTGCGCGATGAACCGCCGGAGATAACCCTCGAAAGATTCGGGTGGTCTCGCAGCACCACCCAGGGCGCCGACCACGCCGGCGAGACGAATTTGCCTTGAACGAAGGTTTCGCCCTGCCAGGCCTTGCCCGCCCGGCCAATCGCGATCCGATAGCGAACGGCGGTCCCGGCGCCGGTTGTAAAATAGAGGCTGCGTTCGCTTTGCTTGATAATGATCGTTCCGGCAGGATAGCTGGGTGAAAACGCGACAAATTCTCGCGCGCCCGCCTCTCCCGCCGCCGCGCAAACTGCCAAGCTCGAAAACAGGGCAGTGCCAAGCCGAATCGTCCCAACAATGCGGCCAAGGCTTTTGCCCTGCTTGTCCATCGACGTGCCGATCGAACACCAAATGAACCCGTGTGAGCTCAGTTAAGCCGAGCCTTGGTTCAACAATATCTAAGGTTACGTTCGATCGATGAGAGAATCTCCAGCGTTGGTTAAAATATGGTTTCCACGTAACTTTCCGGTTACACCTCCCTAAACACTACTCAATCGCCACGGTTGCGGATCAAATCTTCGACAACGGCGGGATCGGCCAGGGTGGAAATATCGCCGAGGTCGTGAAACTCCTTGGCGGCAATCTTCCGCAGGATGCGGCGCATGATTTTGCCGGAACGGGTTTTTGGCAGTCCGGGTGCGAATTGCACGATGTCTGGGGTGGCGATCGGGCCGATATCCTTGCGCACCCAGGCGATGAGGCCGGCGCGCAGTTCCTCGCTCTGCTCGACCCCGGTCATCAGCGTGACAAAGGCATAGATGCCCTGGCCCTTGATATCGTGCGGATAGCCAACGACCGCGGCTTCCGCGAGCTTTTCATGCGCGACGAGGGAACTTTCCACTTCCGCCGCGCCGAGCCGGTGACCGGAGACGTTGATGACATCGTCGACGCGGCCGGTGATCCAATAGTAGCCGTCCGTGTCGCGGCGGCAGCCGTCGCCGGTGAAATATTTGCCGGGAAAGGCGGAAAAATAAGTCCGCACGAAGCGCTCGTGGTCGCGGTAAACCGTGCGCATTTGGCCTGGCCACGAATCGACCAAGACAAGATTGCCCGAGCATGCCCCTTCGAGGACGGTTCCGGCGGCATCCACCACCTCTGGCCGAATTCCGAAAAACGGCCGCGTTACCGAGCCGGGCTTCAGGTCCGTCGCGCCGGACAGCGGTGAGATGAGGATGCCGCCGGTCTCGGTTTGCCACCAGGTATCGACGATTGGGCAGCGCGCTTCGCCGACGACATGGTAATACCATTCCCAGGCTTCCGGATTGATCGGCTCGCCGACCGTGCCTAGAAGCCGCAACGAGGCGCGGCTCGTTGCCTTGACCGGCACGTCGCCGGCGCACATCAGAGCGCGGATCGCGGTCGGCGCAGTATAAAAAATACTGATTAGATGCTTGTCGACGACCTCCCAGAAGCGCGACACGCTAGGGTAGGTTGGGATGCCTTCGAACATCAACGTCGTGGCGCCATTCGCGAGGGGACCGTAGACGATATAGCTATGCCCGGTCACCCAGCCGATGTCGGCGGTGCACCAAAAAATATCGCCATCGTGATAATCGAAGACATATTGATGCGTCATCGCGACGTAGACGAGATAGCCCGCCGTTGTATGCACCACGCCCTTCGGCGCACCGGTCGAGCCCGATGTATAAAGGATGAATAGAGGGTCTTCCGCGTTCATCCCGGCGGAGGGGCACTCAGTCGCCGCTTGGGCCGTGGCCTCGTGGCACCAAATATCGCGGCCATCGACCCACGCGACGGCGCCGCCGGTGTGCTTAACGACGAGCATCGTCTCGACGATTCCGGCGGCTTTCGCGGCGGCCTCGTCGGCATGCGCCTTCAGCGGCATCTTGCGGCCGCCGCGCCGCCCTTCATCGGCGGTGACGAGAAGTTTCGAGCGGCAATCCTCGATCCGTCCGGCGAGCGACTCGGCGGAGAAACCACCGAAAACGACCGAATGGATCGCGCCGATCCGCGCGCAAGCGAGCATCGCATACGCAGCCTCGGGGATCATCGGCAGATAGATCGTGACTGTGTCGCCCTTTTTGACCCCATGCGCCTTTAGGACATTAGCGAGACGGCAAACCTCCCCGTGCAGTTCTTGGTAGGTGATATGCTTCGAATCCTTCGGGTCATCGCCTTCCCAGATGATCGCGGTGCGGTTGGCGAGCCGGGGCAGATGCCGGTCGATACAATTTTGGGCGACATTGGTGGTTCCGTCCTCGAACCATTTGATCGACACGGAGCCAGGCCCGAAGGACGTGTTTTTCACTCTCGTGAAGGGTTTGATCCAATCGATACGGCGGGCCTGCTCGGCCCAGAAGGAATCGGGATCGGCGGCCGACCAATCGTAGAGTTCCAGGTACTTCGCATTGTCGATAAAGGCGCGCCGCTTCCAGCCGGGAGCGACGGGATAGATTTTGCCGGACATGGGTTGCCTCCCGGAGGCAGGTCGTGAGCGCGCTGGCGATTCTGGACCAGCTCAAGGGCATTCTTTCTCAACTCTTTCGAGAGCTTGCGACAGGCCGGCGAGAGAATAGCTGTCGGTCGTCACGTGACCTCTCAGCGAGGACGCCCTGATGATGAGTTTCGCGCCCTTTTTCAAGGCATCGATGAATTTGGGTTCCTCGGCCTGGTTCTTAATCCAGGCGTTGGCTCCCTTGGCGATGAGAGCGAAGCCGGACCCGGCGATTTCCGCGCGGCCGCTGCCTTCTTTTATTGGAAACCCAGTGATGATCGAGACCTCCCCGCGCACATTCTCGCCTGGCCGGTTGGCGATGAAGACATAGGCGGGATCGCGTTTCAGTCCGGGGGGAGCCCTGTCCTTGGGCATCGCCAGCGCGTAGCAGGTCTTGGACTTTTCGCCCTGCGCGACAAACACTCCCCAGTCTCCGTAACTCGCCAGTTGCGAGGGCTTCCCGGTCTTTGTCGCGTCCGCGCCGGCGGCGCCGGATTGTTCGGCTTTCGCCGCTGGCTTTGCCGGCTTGGTCTTGGAGGATGCGGGGCCGGCGCAAGCCAGCGCGGCCGCGAAGGCGAGGGTTAGAACGGCGGCGAAACCGCGGAAAATTTGGCGAGACATGGCGTGTCGATACTCCTGGCCGCCTTGCGCGAAAAGGGGATGCGGCTTCGCCTCCTCTATATGCCGTGAGCGCGGCAGGCGAAAGGCATCGTAGCGGCCGATCGCGGGAAATTTGGAGCGCCGGCGGAGGGGGCTCTCAGTCACGTCCGCGTGGCTCAAAGTCCTTCGCTTTTCGCCGCGGCAAGAATGGCGCCAGGCCGTTCCGGCGTGCCCTTTTGCACCAGAACGACAAACCCTTCGCCGTCGCGGGCGGCGCCCGGCATGACGAAGGTCGCGGTCTTGCCGGTCCAATCGCCGAGCTTGTCGATGGCACGGACGACATTCGTATAGGTTACACTGCGTCCGGCGTTTTCGCCGCGCAGGATTTGAACCGTGCTGGCGCGGGCAACTCGCAGCGCGAAAACACCCGCCGGGCCGCCGCTGCCGCCAGCGACCTCGACGCTAAAATGACCGCCCGTTTCGGATAGACGCATCGCCACGCTCAGCGCGCCATCGACCCCCTTGGCTGTCTTAATCGCCTGCGCGATTTCGGCCTGGTCGCCGCCGGCCGCGCCGGCCAACCCATTCACAATAACTTGCGGGGTATAGACATTCGCCTCGCCATGCGCCGTCGCATAGGCCTTCTG
>JBAUNU010000496.1:0-22633 GCA_049579405.1 Methylocella sp. | reverse complement strand
CAAAAAGGCCGCCGCTTATCGAGATGATTCCAAACCTCGTCTTCTTGGCATGAAGATAATTGACGATGCGACGAAAGACTGGCCTCAGTTGATCGTCGATCTTCTTGGTTGCTTTGGTTCAATCGATCCTAATGATCATAAACTTTTAAGTGACATTTTTAATATAATCGACAACGCGATTTTCGTTGAAATTCAGACGGCGAATAACGCGAATACAGCCAGAGAGGCACTGAAGTGGTTGGATCAACTGAAAAGCGTACGGCCAAAATCGGTTGGATCGTTGGCAGACCTTTCGCACGATTTCCACACACACTGCGCAAGACTCCGACTTCTTGAATTCGAGGCTCAAGAAGCCGGTTCTATTTGAACGCCCCTCACCCGAAAGGGAATCGGGCGACGATGTTCCCGAAAGGGAATCGGGCGTTCATGTTTTCAATTTGGTTGGCGCGCGTACCCAAGGGGTCCGCCGCATATCCAAATGTGTCCGATAATTTCGTCATGACCTTCTCCTTCGATTTATCGTATGCAAGCCTTCGGCCTACGAATATATACACTCTTTGTAAAAAAAGTCCATGCCAATGTCAACCTGTTCGATAGAATAGATAAGCTACCCCTGTTTCATCCTTATCGCTTTGCTTGTTGATTCGACGGTGATTGCGATGCGCAGAGCTTACTCTCAGAACTTGCACGAGCGGGTCTTGGAACATGTCCCTTCATAAAATTTTTCGAGGGGATGATTTCGGGTCGCTACAGGTAGCCGTGAAATCGTGCTGTGAGAGACGTTGAAGGTCCGGGCAATCTCGCGCACCGGCTCGCCCTTCGTGTCGCGCCGCCTGATGGCCTCGCGCTGCTGGTGGGCGGTCAGTTTGAATTTCGGCCCCATTTTCACGCCCCGCGCCTTGGCGCGTTCCCGTCCTTCGCCGGTGCGGGCGGCGATTAACTCGCGCTCGAACTCTGCCAGCCCGCCAAGCACGGTCAATATCAGGCGTCCGTGCGCGGTCGTGGTGTCGGCCCATGTGTCGCCAAGGGACTTAAATCCGGCTCCCCTGCCGGTGACGGCCGCAAGCGTGCTGAGAAGATCGCGGGTTGATCGGGCCAGCCTGTCAAGGCGCGTGACCATCAGCACGTCGCCCTTATCGAGTCCTGCCAGTGCGCGGCGCAACTGCGCTCGGTCGGACTTGGCCCCGCTCGCCGTCTCGCGGAAAACTTTTTCGGCTCCGGCCTCGCGCAACTGCTTCACTTGCGCGTCAACGCTCTGGCCGTCTGTCGATACCCTTGCATAGCCGTAAATCATCGATCCATTATGCACCGGAATTATGCAACAAAAAAGGCACGCATTGCGGGGGATGCCGGGCGGGCGGGATCGCACCGGCGGGGGCTGGCCCCCAAGAGGTGGACGAAGGAAAAGGTCGCTTGAGCGGCGGGGCGCAGCCCCGGGAAAGGGCGGGGGCGGCGGCGGGGCTTGCCCTGGGGCGCAGAAAAAATGTGCGGCCGCTACCGGCCGCACCTGATACGGCGCAGCCGGTAACGTGGGCAGGGTCAAGCCTTCCGGCGCGCCTCTATCGGCAACAACTTGCCTTTCAGTTCCTGTCTGACATGCGCGGCAATCGTCTCGCGTACAAAGTCCTCTGTGGTCAGGCCGGGAACAAGGTAGCCGGACACGCCAAGGAAGGTGCGGAACCCTGTTTCGCTAAGGAATGGGCGGTCCTTATCGACGGCATGGGCGTAAAAGCCGGGGAACAGGCAAGAGGTGCTGCCGATCCCGAACATGCCGTGCAGTTCGATCCTGACGCGCATTGCGCCAACGGTGACAACAAACTCGCCCGCCTGTCCCCACAGGGGAACGGAGTCCGGCGGCGCGGCTGATTCACGCTCAAGGATGCAGCCGGGGGCGTCCGGCCCTGCGATGATCCCGCAGGTGCCGCCGTTCAATTTGGCGGCAAGAAGGTGCGCCTCCTCCCTGATGCTCATGGCCTTGTCAATGTCGGCGGTCTGCATGGCGGCATGGTGGTTTTCGATCATGCGCCGGTAGAACGGCATGGCCTCTTCCATCGTGCCGGGAAGGTGGGCGGTCGCCCGGTCCATCTGCCGCTGCTCATTGGTCGTCGCGGCTTCGGTCAGGAGGCCGGCAAATCCGAGTTGCGCGGTCATGCGGCACCTTCCTTCGCGTCGGCGGCGGGCCGCTCGAATCTCCGGACGGTGTCGTGAAGGCCGCAGCGCCCGCAAAGGGCCGGACTATCGGCGTCAAAGGCGTGAGTGCCGTCACCGGAAGCATCTGCATCCGTTCCGTCGATGCAAACGCGAACCCAGACAGTCGCTTCGATGTCGATGGTGGTTTCGTCGCCGCATTTCGGGCAGCGCATGTCAAGAAAGTTGGTCATGGTCGTTATCCTTTTTGTGATGGTGATGAAAAAACCCGGTCCCGCCGCCAATGGCGGGGCCGGGGCAGAGGATTAATAGTCATGGCCTGCCGCTCCGGCGCAGGGCCAAAGCCGCCGCATAAAGCGCGGCGGCGTCCTGCAACATCGTGTCGATGCCTAGGGCCGCGCCGATGGCCTGATTGACCTCGCCAAGCTTGATCGCGTTTTCTGCGTCTTCCGCCCGCTCCAATGCGCCCGCAAGCGTCATGCGAAGGGCAGAAAGGTTGGCAAGAATGGCTGCGTTTTTGAGGGTCTTGTCCATGTTACGCCGCCTTTCTGGCTGCGTATTTCGCAGCGCCGGCAAGCCGGGTCCGGGACTGACGGCAATAACGGTCCTCAAGTTCAATCCCGATGTATCGGCGGCCCGACAACAGGGAAGCAACGGCGGTGCTGCCTGACCCGGAAAACGGGTCAAGAACAAGATCGCCCGGCTTTGAAAACGCTTCAATCAGCGGCGTCAAAATGCTGACCGCCTTTTCAGTCGGGTGCGCCTTGTTGCCGGAATATTCCCACGGCCTCACGTCCGCGATGGGTTTTGCGGGGCGGTCGGGATTGCCCTTTATCAGCAAATAAGCCTGTTCATGGCGATACTGGAGAAAGCCCGCGCTTGACGCATAATCCTTCCGCCAGACGATATGGCCGACGGGCCGAAAACCCGCCTTGCGCCATGCGCCGAAAAATTCATCGACGCGATTCCAGCCGTAAAAGCAGACGCAAAAACTATGCGGCTTTAGAACGCGGTAGGCGTCCGAAAAGGCCGCAAGGACTCCGGCGCTGCCGCCGTTGTCGTTTTTGATCGTCCGCCCGCTCCTGTCCCGATAGTTCACAAGATACGGCGGGTCGGTGACGACAAGATCGACGGATGCGCTCGGCAGGGTCTTTAAAACCTGTACGCAATCGCCTTGCACAATCTGGTTTTCTGGCAATGTCATGACACACCGCCCGCGGCCCGCATGGCTTTTTCCGCTGCGCTCGTTGTTTCGCTAAGGGCGGACGCCTCGAACTGGCCCGTTGTGCCGTCAATGGCCGCTATCAGGTTGTCGGCCTTTTCGATCAAGGCTTTGAGGCCTTTGAACACGTCCGGGGGCATTTCGTCCTCAAGGTGGCATTCTTCGCCCGCCTCGTCGGTCAACATGATGTGGTCCGGCTCTGCGCCGTCCACGTACTCGCAGAAAATCAGGTCCCCCTCGTGATAACGCCCGAGGATTTTGGCCTTTGCCTCCTGTGGGCTGTCGGCCTTCACTTCGCCGTTGGCTGCAAAACGCTCGTCGCGAAAGGCTGTAAATTGATAGGTTTTCATCGGTCTTTCCTTCCTTCATTGCTAAAAAGGTTGCGCATGCAACCTTGCTAGCCGCGCGGCAATGAGCGGGGGAGGGCAGTCAGGGCCGGTTATGCCGGAGGGGGATCACCCACCCGGAGGGCGGCGCAGCCGTCTTGGCAGCCCGGTCTTTCCTTTGTCCGCCGTAGCCCCTTGGCGTAGGTGGATTCCGGGCGAAAGATGGGGATACCGGCATAACCGCCCGCAGGGTTCAGCCTTGACGGCCGGGGGCGCAGCCCCGCTTCAAACGGGACAAAGCCAGCCGGAGGCTGACGACGAATGCTTTCTTCTTGCGTGATGGATCGTTACCCGGATGGGCGAAGACGCCGCTATGCGGCTTCGGGCGCTCTTGCGCCTAGAGCCAGGTCCCCACCTTCGCCGAAGGCTTCGGCGGGCGCGCCGAAAGGGGACACGCCCAAAGATTCACGAAAGCTTGAATCCGGGGACTCTGGCTCGTGGATTCCGGTGCGCTCAGGATTCTCCCTCACACAAGCCGTGAGGGGGATGAGATGCGGTATCCGAATGACCAGTTCCTGACCAGAAACGCGTCTTGAAGGCTCGTCGGCGACGTCAAAAATAATCGGGAAAGGACATCGCACGGGAGCATTCAAAATGTCTTGGACTAAAATTCAGGGTGATGAGCTGCAACGTCTGCAAACACGGTTAGAAATGCCGCCGCAATCCACGATCCTGGAGGCGTCGACTCTGCGGACGCCATTTTATCACAATGGCGAACTGGTCAAAATGAACGACGGCACGGGCACCATGTTCATGGTCGCGGCCGGACCGGGTGAACTATCCGCGCGGAAGTTTTATCCGCTGACCGGAACAAGCGACGAAATTCGCGCGGCAAACAAAGCAGCCAAGCTCGTCATAACGCAGGATAATGCCGGCGACTATCTCCGGTTTTTCATGACATTCCTGCGGACGGGTGAAGGAGAGTCCTTCAAGGTGATCGAGTCCCTAAGCGGCTACGCGTTGGTCAATGACGAGAAGCCGGAACAACGGAAACCGGAAGACGTGCGCCTTGTCTGCGATGGCGTGAACGCTGACGATGACGCCTTCGCTTTCCGGGGCTATGTCGCCTATGCAAACGAGCTGTTCGGCGTATCGATGCGCGTCCACAAGAACGGCGACGTCGAGATGCTGGACGATGATCCGCTCGGGAGGATCGTCCGGCTTCACTGAGCCGGACCGTAACCCCTCCTCCCTCACGATGCTCGGCGTACGACAAACTTGTTCGGCGAGCCGTCAAGAGGGATGCCGGGCGGGCGGGACCGCAATCCGCCTTCGCCAAGAGGCTACGGCGTGACACGCCGGTGAATGACAAGGAGAAAGGCCGCCTGGCTGGCGGCCTGTTCCCTGCTACGGTCAGTATTCGCTCGGGAGCAAGATGGTGTTGTTCATGAAATACAGGATGATCTCCGCAAGCGGGAAATCCGTGTATTCGATGGCCTTGGTGAACACGACGCCGCCGTTGCCGTCTTCGCAAGTAAGTGTCGCGGTGTGGTCGGCATCCACGGTAAGCTTCCAGCTCTGGAACTCCTCGGCTGCAAGGAGCTTGTCGAAACGCTGCGCGAAGGCGATTTCATCGATCAGCCAATAGGCGCCGGCTGTCTCGGCGACATACTTCACGCCGTCCGTGTACAGAACGTCGCGCACCATCGCGTGACGATACCAGTGCTCGCTCCCGGTGAACTGGATCAGGTCGGCTTTGGTGAGTGTTTTCGTATCGGTCATGGTCGTTCTCCTTTGCTTGGCGAACCGCGCGATTGCGGCCTCGTGGGGCAAAAGGGGCCGGGACCATTGGGCGAGGGATCAAACGCCGCGCGTCAGCGCGCCGCCACGCGGGGCGGAGCTGCACAAGCGCAGTGCGGAAGCGAGCCGCGTTGATCCGGAGACGGGACCGGTCACAGTCCCCACCTGAGAGGCCGTCTGCGCGACCGCCTGTCCGGGGAACGGCTCAAGAGAGGGATGCGGAGAAAGGGTCTAAAACCATCTCCTCGATCGGATTCTCAGCACGTCCGTCGAGAGGCCGATCCTGTCGAGGTAGCTCTATGGGCACAGGTTGCACCCGCGACCGTAAGCGTTGGTGCGCCCGGCGAGGGCACATTGTCATTGAGCCAATCTTCCAGCTCGCGCCACGTCGTCTCGTCAATCTCTGAGAGGCGCTCGCGACGACGCCCTCCAATTATCCGTAAATTGAAGTGCTCCGGCAGCACGGCCACGCTCGGGCCGAAATACCAAAATCGCCCAAGGATTAACGCGTTCTTGCCTCCGATATCCGTAGCCGCTTCGTCCGGCCCATGCGATGTGTTGTCGACCTGCTCCAAGTTCCCCTCAGGCGTGGGGCGATAAATGTTATCTGGCACACCACCCGAGCGGCGACCGCCGTGCTGTGGCGGTTTTTTTCCTTGGAAGCGTGGATCGCGCCAGTAGGCCGCAAGGGGAATCACGTCGGCGACTATGCCCGCCCACCGCACTGAGTGAGGTTCGGCCCGAATAAGCCGATAGCCATTAAAGGCGATTATCAAATCGTGCAGTTTAGCATCCTTGCGAATTCTCGGCTTGCAAGTGACCAGAGTCGCGCTCGGCGGCTCAAAATTCGGCGCAAACCCCGTGTCGTGAGTAATCACATATCGCCAGACTCTCATGGCCGCTCCGCCTCGTGTAGATTCATCCGCGAATCGTGATCTCGATCGCCTCTGGCGCGACCCCGAAGGTGAGGGCCAAGCCCTTCTTGGCTTCGCTCATTGTGAGCGGCTGCACACCGGCGTTGGGCTTGACGGGCGCCGGCGCAGGCGGAGGCTCCGGGCGCTCGCGAGCCTCCGGCATCGGCTCCCATTTCAGAGTTGAAGGATCGATACCAAGGTCCTTAAGCGAGGCGACATACTTGATTGGGTTCCGGTCGCCCTTCCACGCGTCCGGGACATTTACCGGCGCGTATTCACTGAACTGGATGAGATAGCGGCCTTCATGGTCGGGGGATGGCACCACGCCCCTGACCTTACCGATGAGAAAGGCCGAGTGGTGGGCTTCTGGTCCCTCAACCCAATCAGCGTTGGCATTGCGGGTACATACCGCGAAAGCGCACTGGCGCGCGTGACTGCGGTCCAGACGCCATGAGGATGTACCCCCTTCCCGGAGAATCCGCTCGACACTCTTGGCGGTGAAAACAACAGCGGCTTCGTCTGACATGCCTAAGCTCCTTCGGTTCATGTTAAAGGCAATCTAGTGGCACTAGAATTATATTGCAATAGTTTATATAAACTTTTCCAGCAATTTTCCCAGTCGCGGGGGATGCCGGGCGGGCGGGATCGCAACCGGCGGGGGCTGGCCCACAAGAGGTGGCAACAAGGAGAAGGGTCGCCCGGGAGGGCGGCCCTGGACCGGGCGGCATCAGCTTTGCAGCTGCAGAGGGGAGGAAGATGGAAGATGCGTCCGCACCTCATGGAATGGATGAAGCGCCAAAGTTTCAACGGACACGCCGGGGACAATCCGTCGTATGGGGATGACCTACATTAATGGCGCCGACAACGGTGAAGGTTATGGCTTCCTTGCCGGACCACACCCGAGCGCCTCACGCAAACCTTTAAGGATTTCAGGATGCCCTTCGGCGTCGATAGAACGGAACGCCGAACATCCGGTCTTCAAGCTTTTGAAACTGCACGCGATCGAACTGACCGCGCACGATTAATCCCAAGCGCTCCAAACGCTTGCACAGAAACCGGTAGCTCACCTTCGCCTTGCATACGCGTTTCAGGCGCACGACAGTTTCAGCTTGCCAAACGGTCATGCCCAATTGAGCGATATCGGCAGCGAACTCGGCTTCCGGATAGATGAACTCGGCCGCGAAAACCTCGGCACCCTTCTCTATAAGCTCATTGGCGTTGTAGTCGCCGCAGACAATCCTGCCATTAATGATGGTCGCGCGGTCGCGGTAATGGTGCTTCAGCTCGTGAACAAGGGCGAAAAGCTTGGGTTCTTCGGGGAGCGTACGCTGAATCGCAACCGAGCAATCATCATCTGCGCACATGTACATAGCTTTGAGCTTGTAGGGGAGTGGCCAATAGTCAATTCGGATGCCTTCCTCCTTGTATATCCTTCGGACATCCCGGAGCCCGAAAGACGCTGAATCGACGCTATAGTGACACCTCTTGTCGCGGGCCAGCGCTTTCAAGTCCTCGTAATAGACGTCGCGATTCATTCCATTCTCCTAGCGTTTTTGCCGGACACGCTTGCCACTCTCCAGTGCCCGACGCACCTTGCGATATTCGGCATACTTGATGACTTCCGCGAAATCGTCCTGGTCAAGGCCGCCTGTTGCGGAAGCAAGCATTTCGACGCGGGCCTTATCCCCTTGCAGGTCAGGGAAAAAGACGGTGATAGGGACCTCGAAGAACCGCGCGAGCTTGTCTAGGTCCTCCGCTGTAGGCTTGTAGGTGCCAGTTTCCCATCGCGACACGGTATTTGCGACAGCGCCGATTTTTCCGGCAAGGGCCTCTTGGCTCAACGTGCCCTTCGGATAGGCAAGGCGCAGCTCCCGAATCTTTTGGCCTATCTGCTCGTAAATGTTCGTCATGAAGTTCTTCCTCTTTCAGGATATTGCCATCCTATCATAGCTTGACAACGGGATCCCATGCAAGTATCCTGTATCAGGACGAATAGCTCCCGATGTGGGATGCTAAACGAAGGAAAATAGGAGGCTTCTATGAAGTCAACGGAAGCGACTGAACCCTGCAAGGAAGCCGCCGAGGCAGCCGTGCGCGATTTGTACAGTGCCGAGGCGGAGATGGAACAGGCTGGGCGCGACATAGAAAAGGCTAAAGCGGAAATCGGCGACGCCGAGGCTCATCTTCGCAAGGCCGAGACGGAAATCGAGGAAGCGGAACACGAGCACCGCCATGGGGAGGTCGAAATCAAGGTTGACGGCCGCCTGCAGCGGATTCGGGCCGGCACCTATATTGTGTCGGTGTTCAAGACGATGGTGGACGTTGCGGCCGACCGGGAATTGGACATCGTTGAGCACGACACGTTCAAGCCTCTCGACGACAACGCAGAGATCACGATCTGCGAGCATGAAGTTTTCGTCTCGCATGTGCGGACCGGGGGCTCTTCCTGATGGTTGACCACGAAGCCGTGGTCGAGCTGCGTCAGGTGTGTCCGGCGGCATCAATCAAGAATGAGGCGGGGCAGGATTTCGTGGACCTGCCCGGTCTCAAGATTTCTACCGGCAAGGAGTTCGTCGCCCGGGACGCGCTCCTCTCTCTGCAAGCTCACAGTGGTTATGCGAGTCGGTTGTTTCTGTCACAGCCGATTGCTGGCCGGGGAGCAAATTGGACCGTCCATAGCGTACTCGGCAGGACATGGCACACGCCATCGTGGAAGGACGTTACTCCCGGTCGCCCGCTCGAAATGCTGCTTCAGCATCTGAAAGTTTATCAATGACGACGATCTTTCGCGCCCGCGGCGACATGCTCAAGATGGTGCGCGATGATCTGGAACGGCCGCATTCGTTCGCGGCCGAACGCGTGGGGTTTTTCCTGTGCCGCGCCGGCAATCTAAGCGGCCACGGGTTGGTTATTCTCGCTGCGACTTACGATCCCGTCGACGACGAAGACTATCTTCCTGACGATAGCGTCGGGGCCATGATGGGTCCGGCCGCCATACGCAAGGCGTTGCAACGCGCCTACGCAGCCGGGGCTGGGGACATCAGCCTGTTCCATGTCCATATGCATGGACACAAGGGGTTACCTGGATTTAGCCGGGTCGATGTGACCGAGAGCAAGAAATTCGTTCCTGACTTCTTCAACGTGGCACCAATGATGCCGCACGGCATCATTGTCCTGAGCCACGATCGCGCGGTCGGGCTGTGCTGGCGCGGCCCAAGGGAAGAACCCACGATGATCGATCATTTCGCGCACGTCGGCGCGCCGATGCACTTGTGGGAGGGAAAACGATGAGCGATCGACTCGCCAGCCAAAGTTTCCTCGGCCCTGAAAGTGATGCAATCCTGGCTGCGATCGAGGTCGGCGTGGTGGGCCTTGGGGGAGGAGGATCGCATGTGGTGCAACAACTTGCACATCTCGGGGTCGGAAATTTCGTGCCTGTCGATGACGACATTATCGAGGAAAGGAATTTGAACCGCCTCGTCGGCGGGACGGCCGAGGATGTGAGGGCCGGCGCGTCGAAAACCGCGATTGCCGAAAGGGTGATCAAGGGCGTGAACCCAGCGGCGCGCGTGACGTCGTGCCAAATGAAGTGGCAAGAAGCGGCTAAAACGCTGCGGCGCTGCGATGTCATTTTTGGTTGCGTCGATTCCTATCGCGAGCGGGATGAACTCGAACGCTTCGCGCGCCGCTTCCTGATCCCCTATCTCGACATCGGGATGGATGTGCACGGTGCGCCAGGGAAATTCAGCATCAGTGGCCAAACGGTCTTGTCGTCGCCGGGCGGACCGTGCCTGTGGTGCCTCGGCATCCTGACGCGGGAGCGGATTGCAGAGGAAGCTGGCCGATACGGCAAGGCCGGGTCTCGGCCTCAAGTCGTCTGGGCGAACGGGGTTCTGGCATCGCTCGCGGTCGGTCTTTTCGTGCAGCTCATATGTCCATGGCACGGCACGTCTCAGCTAACCGCCTGTTGTGAATTCGACGGAAACCATCACCGAGTCGAGACCAGTCGTCTTGATCACGCGCGCGACATCCGATGCAACCATTTCAAGGCGGATGAGCTTGGTGACGCTTTCTTTTGCCGGCCGGAGTGACCTCTGGGAAATGCTAGCCGATTTCACGACGAGATCTTGCAAATATATTCTGCACAAGAAAAGAGCTTTTTGCCGCGATAGGCTTTTTTCGAAGCGACGTTGACCGGGCGCATGATATTCCCGGCGCCGCGCTCGATGGCACTGACGGTCTTGTCGGTGATGTGCTGGTGAATGTCGAAGCGTTCTTTTGTCATGGTCGTTCCCCTTTGCTTGCGGGCCGCGCGATTCCGGCCTCGCGGGGCAAAAGGGACCGGGACCATTGGGTGAGGGATCGAACGCCGCGCGCCAGCGCGCCGCCAGCACAAATCCAGAACGGTGCGGAAGCGAGCCGCGTTGATCCGGAGACGGGACCGGTCACACGTCCCCACATGAGAGGCCGACTGCGAGGACCGCCTATGTGGAACAGCTCAAGAGAAAGGCGCGGAGATTTCTTCGATGAACGGGCGATATGGTGTTCTAATCTGCCGGGGAGCACGCCGGATGTATTCTTCGGCTAAGCGGCTCGACTCGCCTGCAAGACCCGCCAGATAACGGACGACTTGATCGCATGACGGCTTACCCGGTCCGCCCGGAAATTTGGGCCTCAGCGCGGTCCATACAACGCTGCTGACGCCCCTCGGAACGGCCCATTCGCCGATCGTTGCGGTTTCGCGGCGATCCGAGGAAAAGCTCGGACTCCAGACACCGACGAAACGGTCGACATAGGTAGACGAGATACCTTCCCTCGCGGCAAGAGCATCGCGCGCTTTTTTCAACGAGGAGAGATTGAGCTCGGTCCAAAGAACGGGTATCGCGTCGGTGTCCTCTGCGATCACGAGCGTCATCCGGCCATTCGCGGACTGACGCGCAAACTCTACCGGCAACGCTGGACCGTCGGTCCGCCAATCGGTGTGTAAAGGTAGATCACGGGGTTCCCAAATCAACGATCCCCAGCCAAGACAGACTATTGCCATCTGGACTTCCAATCTGGAAGTGCCGCCACGGAGACGGGAACACCCGCTATTTCTCCGATCTTGTCTGAGGAATCTAGCCACGTTTTGACGGCTTGTGCAATGACAGAGGAAGGCTGCGCCGTTTTGCCTCTGAGGGCGCATTCCCAGATGGTCAGAACACGCCACCCGCATTCACGAAGTAAATTCACATTCCGTTCGTCGCGTGACCGGTTCGCGTGGAATTTTTCGGCCCAGAACTCGTGTTGGCTTTTGGGAACGGTGGACCGATAGCATCCATGTGAATGCCAGTAGCAGCCGTGAACGAACACCACGGCATGGAAGCGAGAAAAAACGAGGTCCGGACTACCGGGCAGCGCGCGGTCGTGCAACCTGTATCTCAGACCGACTTTGTGAAGTGCGCTCCGCAACAGCAATTCGACACCAGTGTCCTTCTGTCCGACGCTGGCCATGATCTTCGATCGGGTTTGGCGATCGACCGTGTCCATTCAAACCCTGACGATTACGTGCGTCGTCGCGAGAGCCTCCAGATGCCGGTGCAGGCTGGAAGGTGTGGCTCCGCCTTTGATCAAGACGCCAGCCTCCATGTTTTTCTCCATGGCGTGGCCTGTCAAGTTGGCGCTCGAAATGAAACAGAAATTTTCGTCGGCCACGGCCACCTTCGCGTGGACCTTGCCTCCCGCGAAACCATCACCTTTATCGACCCAGGAAAATAACTTCGCCGTCGGCAGCGCCGCCTTCATCTTGGCGATCGCGTCTATAGAGACTCCTCCGCCGTGTGATTCACTGGCTTCGAGTAGCATGGAGACCTGTGCGCCTCGCTCAATGGCACGTTTCAGCGCCTTCATGATCGAAGCGATGTCGTAGACGACGAAGCTGGTTATGAAGAGCCGCGACTCCGCTGCGTCGATCACCTGAAGGAGCGCTTGTTCTGTTTTCCGGGTCGCGATCAATTTGCTCGACGGGCCAGTCCAGACGAGCTCTATTTCCTGTTCGCCTTTGGCCCGGTGATAGGCGGCGCCCGCGCCCGTCAGCATTCCGGCCAGCTCGACGGGCGGAATGTTGCCTCGCCACGCCGCAACGAGCTTTGCCAAACTGTTCTTTGCACGCGGGTTTGTGGCCCAGCTCGTGAGCGACGCAGCGTTTTGCGCGCCGGAAAGTCGCCTGATCGCTTCGGCGAGTTGCACGGCTTTATCCGGGGGGCTGTCCGAGACCAGTTCGATGATTGCTTCGATCAGTTTCTCCACGTCGCTCCTCAGACGAAAAATGCGGCGTCGTCGATCTCCAGCGTGGGCACCAGCAGAGCGCGGTCGATATAACGATTACCCATTTCACAGGATGTTTCCGAGACGAAGGAACAGGCGTGGCAAGCGGCAGCGTGGAGCGAGCGATCGTCCGCTGGTTTGTGCTCCGAGCATAGCGGGTCGGACGAACAAATACCGGCGCGGGCCAGCGCCTGCTTGAGCAGCCGTCCCAGATTTTCAGGCCGGCCGAGTTCGACGAGCCCTCCGAGGGTTCCGTCGGAATCTGCGGCGGCAGTGTAGATCAGGATTCCAGCCTGCTTTCGGTCCCCTTCCGTGTCAGCGTAGATACGTTCTCTGATGCTGGCGGCGTTGTAGCCGCATTCGAGTGCCAACTCCCGAATCAGGAGGTGGGATAGCGTGTGGAGCATCGCATAGCGGATGCCCGGATAAGCTTCGTCTGGGTCGAGTTTCCTGGAATTCCGCCAGCCGCGATGACCGGCGAGCAGATTGGCGTTTCTTGCCGTTACCGCGTCTCGACCTTCCCACTTCCGGATCTCGGCTTCATCGAATCTGACGAAGATGCCTTCGCCATGAACCTGTGTCGCAGGAACCCATCGGGGAGCGTCTTTGCATAAATCGGCTCTGGGCGGGCGGTCGGCCGGGTTTGCCGTTTCTTCGGGCGCTTCGACACGAGTGAAGCCAAGCAGCGCGTTTACCTCACGCAACCGCTCCAGAAGGAGAACTCCCGCGATCTGTTTTTTGAACTCCTTCGGCGCTTCCACTCCCTTGCTGAGAAAATGAGGCCAATCGGTCGGCGGGTTCGGGTCGGTCAACACTTCCCATTCCGGCCCCTTGATGTCGGCGGCGGTGACTCCGGTCACGACGGTGCCGGCTTCGATGGATTGGATAACATCCCAGATAGCCTTGGCAGAGTGCTTGTCGATGCCGGGAAGCGCACCGGTCTTCTTGAGTGTCTTTACGGTGACCGCAACCTCGGCCTCCGAGTCGAGGTCGGCGAAATAGTCCCATCCGTCCTGCACGAGCTGCGAAATAGGGTCACGAGCGAAAGGAATGGCCAGTGCAGAGAGCGTAACGGGAAACCAGCTGTTTGTAGATCCCAAAAGGACCGCTCTGGCCTGCTGCTGACAGCCGGCGTCGTATTGATCCATGTGTGGATGGCGGCCGCGACAACTCGGCAGGTTGTCTCGACCCGCCTTGCCGAAAGCGTGGGCCATATTGCGCGACGCGCCGCACTGGTCGCACTTGACCCACAGGTTTTCGGTTTGAAGCGACGCGCCGCTTTCGAAGAAGCGAAGCGTCCCTTTGCAGGGAGATGGCCCATTGTGGACGAAGTAGTGCCACGGAAAATCGTCCAAGTGACCGTTCCGACAGGCCAGCAGGAAACGAGCGGGAACCGCATCGGCATCCTTGGCGGGCTGATCGCCATTCGAGCCTTTGCAGTCTTTGTGAACGAATCTCGTCCGTTCAGCACGAAATCGGTTTTCCTTGCATTCGAAGAGACCGAGATCGTACGCGGACAGGAGCCCGCATTTCACGCAGCGCAGCCAGCGGGGAAACGGCCTGACCGGTACGCCGATATACGCTTCCGCAGAGAATGGATCGACGCCATCCTTCTGCTGGAAAGGGGGCATGCGCAGGCTCTCGACCTGCGGCCCTAGCTCCCGTCGCACTGCCGCAAGCAGTCGCGCCTCTTCGATCGGTTGACAGCGATTCACCTCCCATCGGTCGATGGCGAGTGTCACGACCGACAGGTTGGGCAGGTCGATCAGAGCGCCCGGACCGTAAGTCCAGAGAAGCTGACTGGGCCGCACTTCACCGACAGGTGTCTTTTCGCCGATCATGCTTCACCCCCAGTGTCATCCGGAGTGATGACGGGTGGCGTCCAGTCGGGATCGCTACCGCCGAATCTGACGGTGCTCATGATCAAGCTGACGCCGGCCTCCACCTCGCGCATGGACATCGGTACGGTGAAATTATCCCACGCTTGAATGCCCGGCCTCTTGAGCAGCGCGACCGTCGTGGCGCGGTTCGGTCCCTTCTTCTCGTAGGCGAGTGTTCTGCCGCCCTTGCCCGCTTCATGCGCCCATTCATCCAGACGTTCCTTGAGCTCGCTCGAAGCGAGGTCTCTGAGAGTGGCTTCGTGGGAAATCTCCCACGCACGGCTGACAAGCAAGTCCCTCGCGTCCACGGCTTCCGGACGGTCAGGCTTGTCCAGCGTCCCGGCACCCGGATTCGGGTTGAAAGCCGGATTTTCGAGGCGCATGACGCTGAGCAAGGTGCCCGTCAAACCGCGATCCATCGCACGCGGCGAGAACGGCGTGACCGACTGCGCCTCGACATGCTTGTAGAAAGTCGCATGATAGTGCTCGAAGGTCTCGTAGTGGGACAAGTCGCGGGGGCGCGCCCATGTGAGGACGGTGCAAACGAGGCCGGGGAAGAAACGGCCGACGCGACTGGTCGCTTGAATGTACTCGGCCGTGCCTTTCGGCTGACCGTTGACGACCATCAAGCCCAAACGATTCACGTCGACGCCCACGGACAGCATGTTGGTCGCGAGTACGACATCAATCGAACGCGCCTCGCCTTCGTCCCACCGCGTCACGTAGCGACCGAGCGCAGGGTCGAATACGGCTTTGAACTTTATTTCTAGTTGATCGAGATATTTCGGAATGTCGCGGCTGGAAACACGGGATGTCAGCTCGCGAATGTTGCTGACGCTGCGTTGCGCCAGTCCAGGCCGATCGACAAGACTCATCTGGACGCGGTAGGAGCGCGTCTGTACGTCGTCTTCGGCAAGACGGCGCATACCGCCAAGCTCTCGCAGCGAACTGAAATATCCGACCGTCGTCAGATACGGGTCTGCGGGCTGACCAAAGCGGTCGAACAATGCCTGCGACGCGGTCAGGAATGCCGTGTAGACCCGGATTAGCATCGCCGGTCGCGAGCTTCCCGGCGAACAAACACCGAGATAGCGGCGGCCCGGCATTAGATCGATCGATCGCTGAATCGAGAAAAAGTTGTCGGCAATATCGAGGCCGTGCGGAGGAAAAACGGCGACACGCCGCATGAAGACGTTGTTGACCTGCTCTGCCGCCTTCCGCACCGTAGCGGTCGAGGCGACGATCTTGGGCTGGATCGTGCGGCCTTCCAGTTTCCAGCTGCAAAGCTCGTTTATCGCGGTCTCGTAGAGTCCGACCATCGTGCCCAGCGGACCGCTGATAAGGTGGAATTCGTCCTGAATGATCAAGTCAGGTGGCCTGATCGCCGTGATGTTCCTGACCGTCGTGCTCGGCAGTGCCTTGTAAGAGCGGTGTGTGCCGGTGCAATCGGCGCCGGGCCAAAGAAGACCATGTCGCGGGCACTCGGTGCTCGCCCGTCCGAAGAGCGTTCGGACCTCGCCGCGCCACGCCATCAACGCGAACTTGTCCACGGTCGCGATCATCATTGAGGGCGGTCGATGATAAATTTCCTCGTCGACGACGAGGACCGGAATGCCGGGATGAGTCTTCTTGCTCGATTTTCCTTTCGAGAACTCGCAGCTCCCCAGCTTGTCTCCGCAGTATATCGTCGTTCGTCTCGCCGCCGTATCGCCTTCCACGTCGTGCTTGGGCGATACATCGCAGCCGCACCACGGACAGGCGGTGAGTTGGGCCGGGGATGTGCCGCCGGCATCGAACTTTTCGGGGTTCCGAATATCCTGAATCGCCCTGTGGCTGTCCTCGGTCGTGCCCGGCGTAACTTTGTTTCCGACCCACAACCCAATCGTGAACGGCACGCTTCCCAAAGAATTGTCACCGTCAGCAACCGCTTCTTGCCGCAGCAGCTCCATGGCGCAAATCAGTGCCGAAGCACGCTGGGACTGCTGCAGCGTGAGCAGACGCAGCGTGTACCGCATGATTACGGTCAGTCCGCGACTGCCGTCATAGCCTCCCAGTTTTCCCTGAAAGCGTCGAATTGCGATCGCGAACGCTGCAACGCCCAGATAGGCTTCGGTCTTGCCGCCTCCGGTCGGGAACCAGAGCAAATCGGCGAACGCTTCCATCGGCTTGGTGCGGTCTTTGTGGGTCGGATCGGCCAATGACGGAATCGAAAGAAGAATGAAGGCGAGCTGAAACGGGCGCCACGAGCGATTCCGGCGCTGCTCGAAATCTGCCAGTGTCTTGCTTTCGCCGCGCCGCTTGGAAAGCGCGAAGAGGCTATGGATGCGCTGGCGCGCCATCGCGCTATTGGCAAAACGAAAAGCCGCCAAAGCCTTGTCGTTACCGGCATCGGCCAGAACGGCGATGCCTTCTTCGAGACGCCTCTTGATTTCCTTACATCGATCGAGAGCCGCAGCCGCTTGTGCATCGTGCCCGAGGACATCGGCACCGATGCGGCCTCTTTGCTCCTTGATCCACTTCCCGTAATCACTCGCGAGGACAGAAAGGACCGCAACCAGCTCGCTCCTGTCCATTCCTGCAAGGACTTCCATATCGAGATGACCCTTTTCGACCATCGCGCGCATCGCAGGACGATCTTCGGGCCGAAGGCCGGGTGTTTCCGTTACTGGCACTTCGTATTGCGGCATCACAACCGTGCGCACTTCATGAGCGCGCTCGGGGTCACCGTCATCGGTCTTCGCGTGAACGGCTACACCGTGACCGACCGCGAATTCGACCTCCTCACGGTAGATCATTTCCAACGCCTTGCGCTCTTCGTCGTCCTCTTTGCCGGAGAGCGCGACACGTCGCCTGAAAATAGCTTTGTTGGACTCGGCCGCGTCCCGAACGATCAACTCGGGCTGAAAGACCCAGGCTGAATCCTTATTCTCTTCGGGTTCCTGTTGCGCGTTAACGAGAAACAAGGTGATGAGGCGGTCACCGTTCGCGTTCTTGCTCCGGATGGTGCCTTGGATGCGAACTTCCGGATGCTCGCCGTCCGGCGCGCGATGGGAAACGACTCCTTCGACGAGATCGATGGTCAGCTTGCCGCCGCAGGGGACACGTTGCCAAACTTTGACCTTGACCTCCGCCTGCTCGGTACGAATGACGTTGCCCTCGGCGTCCCTGATCTTTTTGTTTACAGGCTTGGTACGCTCGTGATCGTAAACGCGAACGTACTGACCCCACTTCGCATCCACTTCGATCCGCTTGACATCGCCGTCGACGCAAAATGTCATTCCGAAGCTGGAAGGGATAAGAGACTGGTTGCTGGAGGCATCGATCTCGTCCGCCGAATCCGCTTCGGCATCGACGCGACCCCTTGTGCTGTCGAATTCGGCTCCGGGTTCATGACGACCGTGATGGACTTCGAGATTCTCGGGCTCCTCTTCCGCTTCGGTGGCCAGTGGACCTTCGAGCCCTTCGATGCCGCCATTGTCGGCTTCGCGCGGTGCAAGTTTTCCGACCAGGTACCGGTCGCGGACACCCATATCGACGATCTGTTCGCGTGGACCGTTGGCAGGACCCAAAAGATCGTCCATAACGGCGAGTTGAAGAAGCTCGCGGATGTAAGCCTGATCGCTTATCAGTGGCACCTCGTCGAGCGTACCGCCTGTCAGCTTCGGCAAAGCCGCAGCAAAGTCGGTCCATTGAAGTCGCGTTAGCGAGCCCGTCTCCGGCAACGCGAGCCCTACCGCCTTGAGAGCTGTGCCCTCACCGACGGACAGCAACCGATCGAAGTAGATTGTCGTCTTTGCCAGGTCCGACCGAACGCGCAACACGCGCCCGACGCGTGTCACGTCGCCCGAAGCGTCGGCCAACAACGCCCAATCGCCTTCGTCCACGGCCGCATAAAGCTTGCGCTCTCCGTCGAGCTCTATTGCGAATTGCGGGTATGGAAATTCGCCTGCTGTCTTGACCTGCGCTGACAATGAGCCAGGCGTTCGCCGCGTTGTTATCCCGAGGCTGATCGGTCATGCCTTACCGCCCCCTATCGCGAACAGGCCATCTTCAAACGCGATATCTACTATCGACGCTTCGCTCGCTATCGCGGACCTCGTCTTGGAACTCGATTGTGATTGCTCTTCGAAGCGAGCTTTGTTCAGCTTCGATAGCCGACGAAGCACTTCGAGGCGCGCCGCTTCGGTGATCGTGAAACGGACGTTCTGCCCATCAGGCAAATACCCAACTTCATGGAATCCACAGGCCAGCTCAATGTCCCTCCAGCCGTATAGGCGACAAACAAGCTGGTTTAGCTCTCCCTGGATATGACGAAGGTTTCCAAGCTCTCTGTCGGTTTTGCGAGAATCATGGAACTCGTTGTAGAACTTCGTCAGTCCTTTGTTTTGCGTTTCGATGTACGACTGCCGCGCCTGAAAGAACCTCGTACCTAGTTCCTCCAGCTCGCCATCACCGTGTTCAAGAAAACCGACAGGAAACGGAAAGGTCTCGAATATGTTGCCGTGAGCGTAAACAAGGCTATGAAGATCGCCGCCCATCGATGTTTTTTGCGCCCACGCCCAGACACCGTGAATATCTGATGTCAGGATCGCAAACGTAGAAAAGCGTTCATCCGCCAACACGCATAGTTTGTTGGAATATACGTAGGTAGACCGCAAAAACGTAAATGCAGGATATTTCGTTACTCCCGTAGAGATCGCTATTACCTGATTAAGAGAGGGTCTTTGTTCCCGTCTCGTAAAATTATCTGATGAAAAGTTGTGACCTTGACCTATGGCGCAGTACAGGCCTGCAGCGGTTTCACCGTAAATCCACCACTTGTTCCTTCTCGATTTACGCTTGTTTGCATCCCTAACTGGTTTGACCTTTGACTTGACCAGTTCATATGGCACAGGAAACGACGCGGCTTTTTCTTCGGGCCAATCCCAGAAGTTTATAACCCAACATAGGGGTTCTGCATTCGCCGAATTGTTGATTTCGTTGCCACCTAGGAAGGGATAAAGAATTTGCTCATTGCGTTCATCGGCTGCAAGCCATTCGCGTGCAATCGCTTCATCTATTTTGAAACCTTCCCCGAGAAGAATCGTACCTTGGAATACGCGACCACCGTTCTGATCCAATTTCTGTGCTTCCCAGAATTCTGCATAACCTAAATCGGCGGAAATTGTCTTCACTATGGCTTTGTTCAGCGAACGAGCGCCCGACCAATCGCATTTGGCAATGTGAATTTGATGGACAACGACGGACGCCTTTCCCGGCCACTTCATATTTGTGTTCGCAGAGTAAATGTTCGCTCCGCGTCCCAAAAGCTGGGTTAAGCCTGTCTCGCGGTTTTTGCCTTCCGAGATGGAACGCCTGCCGAGAAGACCCATGCAGCCTCTCTGGCGTAGCAAGCCGAACACGCGTAAGAAAAAGTACACGACGAGATCGACTGATGATTTGTCGTCATAGGTCAGAAAATTGACGAGGTGCGTCTGGTACGCAGATCCGAACGTCCCGGAAATCATTTGTCCGCCCAAGAACGGCGGATTTCCGACGAAGGCATCAAATCCGGGAGCTTCCTTGCCAAATACCTCCGGGAATTCAAGCGGCCAATGAAATGGTCGTCTATTTTTATTCCCGGTCTGAACATCCCTCCTCAGCTGCTTTAGCGCCCGGAGTCTCAAATCTTTGAACTTTCCCTTATCGCCAGCCAGCGCGCCACCGACATCGATCGCCAGCGCCGCAGTGTCGATCTCACGGCCACCGGCCTCAAGCACTTCTCCTATAAGAAGGTCAGCGACCAGCTCGGGCATTTCGAGCTTGCGGCGCGCTTCCTCGTCAAGACGCGCCATTACCTCCACATCTCGAATGTCACGGATTGGGCACCGTCTAAGTTCAGAGCGGATTTCGATGGCCTGTGAGACTGACTGATCGATCTTCGATGCGAACAGTTTCTTCGTACTCCCCTTGCCCGGACTCATATCGAGATAGGTCAGCTGCTCGAGGTTAGTAATGCCGAGCAGGCTATCACCGCACCGCAGATTGTGATCAAGGAAGCCGAAGGGTCGACCTTTCGCCAATGTGATGAGCCAGATCGACAGCTTCGCCAATTCGACAGCGAGCGGATTCATATCCACCCCGTAGAGGCATCGCTCGGCGATCAGGCGCGCCCCGGCGAGTATTCTTTCTTCGGCGCCTTTGCGCAGAGGCTCACGCGAGCCGATCGCGTCTACGACTTCGCCTTCCGAAGTGATGCTCTTGCCCTCGTCCTCTGCTTGCGCCCAGGCTTCGACCAATCGTTCCGACAGCCAGCGGCAAACCTGGACAAGGAATGCACCGGAGCCCATCGCCGGATCGCAGATTTTGAGATCAAGGAGCTCGGCCGGGGATTTCAGCTCCCAGTCTTCTTTCGGCTTACCTTCGGCCGGACCGACATAGACAAGCGGCTCCAGTGTCTCTTTGACGATAGCCTTGGTGAACGATGTCGGCGTGTAGTGGGTCCCGGTTTCGCGACGGTCGGCACCGGTCGTCACTATGAAGGCGTCTTTGGGATAGACGAGCGGATATCCCCAGCGATCGGTTCGCAGAAGATGAAAGTATGGCCTAATCCTGTCGCGGAGCGAGGGATCGGCATGGCAAGCGGACAGGAGCTTGTCAGCCGAACCTTCATCAACCACTTTGTCGAGGTCGTTCCGAACGCGGCTCGCCGAACTGCCCGTTCGCTCCTTGAGCAACTCCTCGACCGCTTGGCGACCCGTCGCAGCCGCGTCGTCGAGCTCCGGCAACGACACCCACGGATTTTTAGCGCTCTTGGTCGCATCTAGGTCAAGTGTGGCCTCCTTCGCCCGGACGACGGTGCGTTCCAGCAGACCTTCGTAGACGTAGCCGATCTGTTCGATATCAAGCGCCAGATATGAAAGGGTCCGGCCTTGGAAGAGCTGCACCGCATCAAGCAAGTACAGGACAGTGCGATTGTCTATGGGTAGTGGCGTCGCCGGATCGATTTTCCAACGTGAACCCTTCGTGCGCCCTTCGAGAAACGGAAAACGATCGGGATCGAACAACGATCCACCCAACGCGGGAAGTCGCATCGCTTCGTGATTGACGCCACCATAAACAGCACGGAATATCGAGAGCAGACGGGACCATGCATCCCAGCGTCGTTCGAGGATTTCTTCGGACTCGGCGCGCAGCTGCATCCGCAACGTAGAGACAGCGTAATTTGCCTCATACCGCCCGTCTCCCAGTAGCAAGAGCCCACGCTCCTCGGCGGAGAGCAAAAAGACGATCCTCATCATGACCGTCAGTCCGGCTTCATAGAGTTCGGCCGGGTCAACGTCGTCAAGAAGGTCACGATTGCGATCGACGTCGGCGCGATCAAGCGCCTGGATCAGGGCTTCGACCGCGCGTGTTACCTGTTCCCCTAGAGCGTCGGTCACCTCGTCCTGAAACTTCAGTGAGTTGTCGAGGAGCGCTGGCAATTGTTCACTGCGGTCGACGAAGAAGCGCCGGACGCCGAGCAGATTGACGAATGCTTGGAGCGTGACGGGCTCCGGCCCCCAGAGCCGTGCGTACCAGCTGGCAAATGTACTCACCGCGCCAACAGGGGCGTCGACGAACATCCACTGCTCGCCATTTGTCACGAGACCAAGACGCACATCGGTCGCGCGACAAAGCTCGACCATTCGTTCGGCGGGGCTAGCGGCCCAGCCATCGCCCTTGAGTGACTCTTTCAGAGATACTTCCGGGCCGTAAACGGCAATCAGCATGAGCGGTCGTTCTTGGCCGTTTATCACCGCATATTCAGGGCGGAGCGATACGCCATGCTCCGGAAGCTCGCACCATACCATGTTCGGCAACTTCTCTGCTGATTTCAGAACATCTCCGGCGCCGTTTTCGTCGAGCTCCAAGACCTGCTTCAGAACTAGTTCAATCCACGCGCGGTGAATTTTAGGGAAATCCGGATCGTCGAGGTCCAGCGCTTCACGCCACTCGTCATATGCCTGCCGGACCATTCTTCTCTTCGCCGGGTCCAGCCCTTCCAGACCTTGTGGA
>JBAUNU010000495.1:0-2746 GCA_049579405.1 Methylocella sp. | reverse complement strand
GAATAAGCCCGTCCCAATCCTGCGCGATGAGGCTGCAGGAGACCTTCATGCGCGCACATAAATCGCGCGCAAGTTCGATTTCCAAACCGGCCAGTTCGTTGTTGTCAATATAGTTGTAGGGAGGGCGTGCCCCTTCGCTCGCTATCGCAACCGTTCGCCATCCGTCTTGGGAAGTGCCCACGGCGAGGCAGCCAAGCGGCGGAACGAGATTCACAATCAAGCAAGCCGCGAAACAGAGCGCCAACAGCCAGGAGCTTCGCACGCGGTTTTTGTGAACGCTCAGGGACAATGCCCTTCTCCTTGCGGCGCATGGGGAAGCTTGGTTGGCTGGCGGGTCCAGCGTTCACCAAGCGTAGTTCAGCGCCTTTAAAAAAGCCCGCGCTAGAATCATGTGCCCCGCCAAGTTCGGATGCACCCGGTCGGCAGCCAGCGCCATCGGATGAACTTCCGTCAAGACACGCTCGAACGCGGCCTGTGTATCAACCAAGATGGCTTGGTATTCCCCGGCCAACTGGCGCACCACCTCCCCATACCGGTCCATCATCGCCCGCATGGGGTCCGCCCGGTTGGGTTCGATGAAGTAGGGCGTCATGAGCACCAATCCCTTGAGTTGCGGCCGCGTCGTGCGGACCAGTCGCTCCAAAATGGAAGCATACTCGTCAAGAGAGACGTGCCCCTCGGTTTGCAAGGGGGCATCGAACTGACGCCAGACATCGTTGATGCCGATCATGATAGAGAGCCAATCGGGCTTCAAGTCCAGGACATCGGATTGCCAGCGGGCGGCGAGATCACGCACGGTCTGGCCGGAGATGCCCGTGTTACGGATGCGGATGCGCCGCTGGGGGCAGGTCGCGCCGAGCATGGCGTGGATGAGGGCGACATAGCCATTGCCGAGGTCGCCGCCAACGGCTTCGCCGACCGGGCGACCGCGGCCACAGTCGGTGATCGAATCACCGATCATGAGCAGGGTGCTGTTGGAATGGATCTTCATCGATGCGGGTGCGCCTTTACCCCATATCGCTCGCCTTTTGATCGGTGCGGGTCAGACACATTCTCAACATGGCGGCACGGGCCTGCCCGGTTTTTCGCTCGGTAACGAGCGAGACGAGGAAGGCGGCCAAAAGACACATCGCGATTGTGACCCCAAATTCCATGAAGGCCAGCGGACTCGGCGGACCTTGGTCCGTTGTAAATCCGATGCTTCGGAATATGGCGACCATGAGGAATATAAGCGGAAAGTGGATGGCGTAGAGCGTGTAGGAGAACCCTGCCGCCCAACCGGAGAGACGCGGCGCAAAAGGAAATCGCGATGGCGGTGCCGGCCGCAATGATCGGGCCGGCCTCCAGGTCGCTTGCCGCCCTGAGCAGCACCATGGCCATCCCGGCGATGATCAAGCCAGCGCCCAAAAGTCCCGCCGGGAGCGGGACGAACCCGGCACGCAGAAACGCGGTACGAACCTGCGCCGAGGAACCAAGCAAAGATCCAAAACCACCCCCACTTGGGGGTCGCAGACCGTCGCCGCGATCGCGCAGACCAGCACGCCAGCTGCCAGGCGAAGACCGGGCGAAGCACTTCCACACGATCAGTTGGATGATGGCGGGGGCAAACAGATAGAGTGCCCATTCGTAACCGAGCGACCATAGGGGAGGATTTTGCTCCCAAGCGGGGCAACTGACGCCCTGCAATCCGGCGAGATGGCAAATCGCCTGCGAAACACCGCCGAAATCCATTTGTTGTTGGCTAAACAGCTGCCGGTTATGTCCGGCTCCGGGATCGCTTAACAGGATTGAGCCAAACAAAAATACCGTCTCGGTGATCACCAGTGCCGGTATGTAGACGATATAGATGCGGACAAACCTCGCAATGAGGTAACGCCCTAGATCAAAACTGCCCCGCTGCATGGAATCGGCAAGACCTCCCCCTATTAGGAAACCGCTCGGTACAAAAAATATGACGACCGCCTGGCCCCCCAAAGGGGACCTATATACGTGCTTAAATTAGCTTGAATTCCCGCCGCCGCCAAGCATGGCGGCTCTAAAGAGGCTTTAGCGACATTCGCCATGGGAATCGATAGGCGTCACTTCGAGTCCAGTCTTGCTCCCATTCGGCTTTCCACGCAATGCTGAGGCGTTGCCCTCGCCGGGTTGCCCTTCCGGTGTCCGGCGCATTCTGCGCCAAGAGTTGCTGATCTTTCCGTCGTCAAGATGCACCTCGCCCTGGTGCTTGATCGGAGGCAAAACAATCAAGCGCTTCACCCCGGTACCGCCGCCGGCGGTGACCGCAGTACCGCGATTCCATTCGGCGTGAACATGAATGAGTCTGGACAGATCGGCGCGGGGCTTATTCTGGAGCCGCGTTATCGAACGATCGATTGAACGCTCCCCTGGGAAGGCCTATATAATCGCTCGCGATGCGGCAAATGGAGCGTCCTCGGAATGGTCAGCGATCAAGACGTTCTCGCCGCGCTGCAGTCGGTTCCGGGTCCCGATGGCAAAACGCCGCTGCCGGGGTCGGGCGCGCTCTCCGGTCTCTCGATCAAGGATGAAAAGGTCTATTTGTCGATCGCGATCGATCCGCGCCAATCGGCGGCGCTCGAGCCGATGCGTGCCGCCGCCGAGGCCGCGGTCAAAAAATTGGCCGGTGTCGCCAATGTGCTCGTCAGTCTGACCGCTGACAAACAGAGGCCGCCTAATCTTTCCCCGCCGAAGCCAACGCCACCACGCGGCATTGCCAGTCCGGGGATTT
>JBAUNU010000494.1:0-7986 GCA_049579405.1 Methylocella sp. | reverse complement strand
GTCGGAGTGCTTTTTTGCCTCGCGGGATTATTCCTAGTATTTCTGAGTCTTGTTTCGTTTGGGAAGAGTTTCCGTGTTGGCATTGACCAAGACCACCCCGACAAGCTTGTGACGACCGGCATTTTTGCTGTTAGCCGCAATCCCATCTATGTGGCGTTTGGGTTTGTCTTGCTGGGCCAATTCCTGGTGTTCTCAAATTGGATTCTGCTGGTCTATATGGTTGCCGCCGTTTGGCTGTTCCACCGTCAGGTATTGCGTGAAGAGGAATACCTTAGAAACCTTTACGGCCAGCAATACTCAGAGTACTGCGATCGAGTGAGACGGTATCTTTAGGTATATCTGCGCGTTTCAAACATGGTGCATGTGTTCGAGGGCGACTTGATTGGTTTCGACAAGCTTGGCGCGGACCTCGCGCAGCTCGATTTTTTGTCCGAAAAACTCTGCTTTCGTGAGACGGCCAAATGCCTGGATGATTTCCGACTTGAGCACGAACAATGCCGTGGGCAAAGAAAGGCCACGCCAGAGATGGTATTGCCTGCAATATCGGCGCTATGTGCTCCATGTAAATTACCTCAAAGAAAGTTCGCCCTTCACGGGCAAGTATCCAAGGGAGGCTTGTAACATCAACCCGCCTGTGCGCCGCCGTGAAAAACGGGCCGGATTGAATATTAGTTGGTGTAAAAGTCAGGTGCATATGTTCGAGGGCGACTTGATCATTTTCGACACGTCGGTCGGAAAACGGCGGCCTTTGAAGTCGGACATAGTTGTGAATTCGTCGGAAGGACGCCAGTTTCACCGCCTACCGCCAATGAATGCAACAGAGCCCCCTGGGGTGCCGAAAATATTTTTCACGCACCCGCGCGAAACACGCGTGCCTCAATGGGCGAACCGATCCCCTTTAATTGCAGGTGTTTCTTTTCCGTTGTCCAATCGATGTTCGAGGCTACACACGTCGCAGTGCTCATGACGATCTCGCCCCGTTCGGCGACAGAGGCGAAGCGGGCCGCGATGTTCACGGTATCGCCCACCGCTGTCATGTCGTAAATGCCACTTTCAGAACCGACACTGCCGACAAACGCCGGTCCGGTATGGACACCGATGCCGATCGGAATCCAAGGCTCGCCGACATGCCCGGTCGCTATCAGCAATTCGCGCGCCGCAAACACGGCATCGCGTGCGCCATGTGTTCCAGACATCGCCGGGAGGTATATCGCCATCACTTCATCGCCAATGAGCTTGTCGATATAGGCGTTGTATTTGATCAAGATGCGCGTCGCCGTCGCGTAGAACCGCTGCATCAAGCGAATGTATTCGCTCGAACGCATCTTCGCCGCAAGGTTGGTTGATCCGCGCACATCGGCGAAGATCAAGGAGACATCGATCTCGACGCCACCGGGATTGGCTCGCAATTTGTTTTCGCAGGCATCGCAATAACACGGGAACCGCTCCCAACGTCGCCGTCCGACAAGCCGGCGCATGAACGGCGCGGCGATCCCCTCAAATGGCACTAAACACATCTTGCAGCGCGCGTTCTGCGTGTCTGGTGTCGGGAACAGCCCGAAAAAGCGGCGCTCTCGCCGCAGCTTAGGGTTCTCGCCGGTCAATAATGACCACCACAATTCTTCATTTTGTTGGGCTTGGGCTTGGGTTTTCGCTTCCATAGCTGAACCCTCAGTGGTTTCTGGAGCGAGGTGCAACGGGTCTACGAGAACCGGATTTGCACGTCTTTGGCAAGTTCTTTGGGGATCGCCTGGAACGGCGTCTTGAGGTGAAAGAGCCGCCGATTGCACCCTTTCACCGTCTCGGAACCAAGCCCAAAAATTCGTCCAACACATGATATTTCTTGAACCAGGCATGCATTTCCCGCCAGGCGTCTTGGGCGGCGTCCGCGCGAAAACTTTGCCGGTAATCGGCGAAGAAACCATGGCCCGCGCCCGGATAGATCTTGAACTTCGTGGTTTTTCCCGCTGATTAGCGATGCGATCCGGATCGAACGGGCGAGGTCTGGTTTCCCTTGCTTCGCCTCGCGGGTTCGGGTGACGAGATCCACGCCGCCGCGTTTGGAATCTGCGGCGAGGGCATCGCCCCGCATTCGCCTAGAAACAGCGGACTTCGGCCTCGGCCTGCGCCCGGTGCAGATCGGCCAGCATGGCCTTCAACTGTTCGCTAGCACGAAACATGGTCCCGATCTGACCCCGCGCCTGATTCAGGCTCGCCACGGTTTGCGCCGCCACATAACGATCGTAGGGCAGCAACGATGCAATGACATCGATAGAACAGGAACAGCGCCGCAGCGTATCGGGAGTTTCGCCATTGGTTTTCATGCAGACGAAGACATAGTCGGCGCGCGCCTCGGTGGGGTAATCGTTGGTGCCCGCCACGGCTAGGGACGCGGCAAAGATTGGAACGCAAGCGCCGGCGATCCTCATTGCTTTCGTCTCTCCTCATTGGACCAGTGGACAGCGATTTGTGAACCGGCCCTGAAGATCGGTGGCGGCGGCGGCGCCAAACGCCCGGCTCCAATCGTTATCCCCAGATTTCTTTCCCGCGCGAAGGGACGCGACGCTTCGGACGCTGCGCCGCCTGAACCTATCAAGTTTTTGCATGCGCCAAAAGCACGTCGCCCTAACGTGACGGCGCTGCGTTGCCAGCGCCTAGACCACCGCCGGCAAAGGCCTGCGCGCGATTAAGTAGCCGAGCGCATCCTGCCGATACCCGTCATTGGCCGAAGCCGCCGCCTTGTCATAGAGATCGATGATCCATGCATCCTTTTTGGATTCGAATGCCGGCTTCCCGCGCCCAGTCAGCCATATGAGGGCGAGCGCGCGCATGGCGTGACTTTAATGTTGGCCGAGAACTTGCGTGAGATCTTGCCGGTCGGACCGTACAGCCAAATAGTTTGGGCCGAAGAAGTCTTCGTCAGCATGTTGGTAAGGGCGAAAGTCAACGTAGTCTGGATAAATCTTGCCTAGCTGCATTTTGAACTGCAATAGGTAGTCGTAAAAATCCTTTAACAGGAAATGAGTGTCGATGTTGATGTAGCCGTATTCAAACTGGATGACGTCTATTCGTGCGCGACTCAACATCCCTTGAAATCCGCGTAGCACCTGTGGCTCAAACCCTTCAACGTCAATTTTCAATACGTCAATAGACTCGATCCCTCTTTCAGCACAATATCGATCCCCGGTGGTGGCGCTTGCAACACGCGTTTCCGGCTTATATTTGTGGAACGCCTCCGAGAACCCCGCAACGCAGGTGGCGAGCAGGTGCCGCTTCGGGGAGAAGTAAACATCGAGCGCGCCTTCAGAGTCCGACAGGCCTATCTCGTTGAGAATGATGTTTTGTGCATTTCCGAACCGTCCTTGAAGACGAGCAAACGTTTCCGGAACAATCTCGAATGCGTGGATCTCGGCGGTGGGAAATGCTTTTGTTGCAAGATCAGCCCAATCGCCGTGATTTGCCCCTACATCAAAAACGGTAGTCACGTTCCCCGAGCGGGACAACTTTGCCAGGGTGGACCATTCGCCGTTGGTGCGGATATCGTAATTCAGATTTTCATAGGCTTTATGAATCTTCATCATTCCGGAATCGACGCGCTGCACCCATCGGTTCTGTCTATGCAGTCTAAAGAAATCGGCAAGTCGCTGAATCAACTCTTTGCTCCGTAACAAGCGTTGCTACATCCACGCTCAGATCGACCGAGTTTTTCAGCCTTGCGCTTTGCATCATTCTCGTCAAGTTTTGCGTCAACTGGCTCGCCGGGTGGATAGCGCGCCTGCCCACACGGGTCTCCACCGAGGCCGCGCCTATGCTGGCACCCGGCAGGGAATTTGCTTTCACCGCGGCCGTCGCCGTCGCAGACCATGATAATGTCTCCTTCGGATGAAGGAAATGAACAAACGGCTGCCGGAATCTAAACCATAGGAATGGGCGCCGTGGGCGCTCGGACAGCTCGGAATTTCCGCGCGACGCGGTTCGGGGCGGTCGGCATACCAAGACACCTGTCCCAAAAGCCGGGCGTGGCCACGCGAGATCAATTGCGGCGCTTCGGATGGTCTTCTAAAGGGACCGGCCTCTTGATCTTAATGCCTTGGCTTTTTGGTTCATTCACGTGATATTCAGAATGGGCATGGCGTGCGGAGTTGAAAAGCATATGAGATTTAGGCAAGATCCAAAGATAAACGCCATTCTCGGTATTTGTACAAATGGTTCACTCGAGACGGTGCTTCCATTCTTAGTCAGCTCAGAAATATATGTTAAATCAGCGCGGGTATTTTTATTTGTCGATAACGTGGGAGAAGAATTCTATAGATACTGTGAAAAACACGACGTTAAGACGATTCCCATACGCTCGAAAAGAGACCTTCATATCCTAAGCGAACGATATTTTTTCTTTCGAGATTATCTTATTTCGGGAGCTCTGGACAGCTACGACAAGATTTTATTGACCGACGTTCGCGATGTCTTCTTTCAGAGCGATTGCTTTAAAATGTCATGGCCCACGCCGCAGATATTTGCGGCAGAAGATGGATTAATAAGAGATGAGATGCATAATAGAAAGTGGATCTTGGATGTCTACGGCCCGCTCGTCCTAGAAGCATTGGGGGATTGTCGAATTGTTTGTGCAGGCACAACATTTGCTAGTCGCAAGCTGATAATCAGCTATGTCGAAGCGATGTGCAATGAAATTGAACGTATGTCACAATATCATAAGGAATTTGGACCAGATCAAGCCGCCCACAACTATCTTTTGAGAACTGGTGTATTGGATCCAGGGTGCATCGACTATGCCGAAAATGTTGTTGCTACGTTAGGAATCTGTCGTGCCGATAGGATCAGTGTAGACAAAAATGGAATGGTGCTCAAAAACGAAAGGGCGGCGGCCGTAATCCATCAGTGGGATAGGCACCCTGAACTGAATTTTATAGTAAGAAGGTTTAGGGAAGAAGGGTTTCGAAGCAAGACTGTTGGTGAGTTTTTATGCACAACAGCGAAGGCTTTGGCCTTCTTAGGTAAGAACAGCCCCGCAATGAAAAAACTCGCAGATAGGCTTTTTCGATTGGGCAGCGAGATATATAAGAGCAGATGAGAACGGCTTAGGCGGCTTGTGGTTATCAGCGTTCGTCTGTGAGAGCAAGCAACGCGGCATGACGCGACTCCAAAAAAGAGTACCGAGCGCGAATATGCTTTTGTGTTACAGTAGCAGTCGCGGCTGGCATCGAGGCCGCGCAAGCCGAAAATGCGGTATCGCAATTTCCGTTCCGCCAAGGCATGGGACGCCGCCTGGGCCTTGTTCACCAATCCGCTGTCGACGAAGATGAGTTCCATTGACGCTTTCTAGCGCATTCGCACTATGATAACGATTAGCCGTTACGCTCAAGCTATCGAGATCGACGCGGCTATTTCAAGCGCCGGACGTCGAACGCGAAATAACCGAAACGGAGTCGAACGTGCTATTGGGACAAAAGCGAATTCTAGTCACCGGCGGCGCGGGCTTTCTCGGAACACATCTTTGCCGGCGCCTGCTCGGCCAGGGCCACGAGGTTCTTTGCGCCGATAATTTCTCCACGGGAACCCGGCGCAACATCGAGGATCTTCTTGACGACCGGCGCTTCGAACTGCTCCGCCACAACGTCACCTTCCCGCTGTTTGTCGAAGTGGACGAGATCTACAACCTCGCTTGCCCGGCCTCGCCGGTTCACTATCAGTGGGATCCGGTCCAAACAACGAAGACCAGCGTCTCCGGCGCGATCAACATGCTCGGCCTCGCCAAGCGCCTGAAGATCCGCATTTTGCAGGCCTCCACGTCGGAAGTTTATGGCGACCCCGCCGTCCATCCGCAGACCGAGGATTATTGGGGCAACGTCAATCCGGTCGGCAGCAGATCGTGCTACGATGAGGGCAAGCGCTGTGCCGAAACTTTGTTTTTCGACTATCGCCGCCAGCATGGGTTGAGCATCAAGGTCGCGCGGATTTTCAATACCTATGGCCCCAATATGCGCCCCGACGATGGCCGCGTCGTGTCCAACTTTATCTGCCAGGCCTTGCTTGGAAAAGACGTCACCATCTTCGGCGAGGGCCTGCAAACACGGTCCTTCTGCTACGTGACCGATTTGATCGATGGATTGGACCGGCTTATGAATTCGCCGGAAGACATCGCGGGGCCGGTCAACATCGGCAACCCGCGCGAGTTCACGATTCTGGAATTGGCGAAAGAGATTCTCACAATCACCGGCTCGAAATCGAAGATTGTGGCGCGGCCCTTGCCCGAAGACGATCCAAGACAGCGCCAGCCCGATATCGCTCTTGCCGAAAAGCTGCTTGGCTGGCATCCAACTATCGAGCTAACCGAAGGCTTGCAACGCACGGTCGCGTATTTCGAGACGCTTCTGCGCGAGCCCGGCGAGAGCGCCGCGAGCGGCATGAAAATACAGCACTCCGCCGCCCGGTGAGGTACGGCCAGGGACAAAGGCAAGTTTAGCTCCGCTTTTCCTTCTTGCGCTTGAGGCAGGCCTTCAAGATGACATAGCGAGGGACCTTAAGCCGCTTCAGACAGACGATGAACTTGGAAAATCCGACCGCGGGAGCAAGGGTAGCAGCTTCGGTGACAAGCCTGCCCGCGAGATAAGAGCGGCAGCCTGGGACCGTTGATGGGAGCCGCGGCCAAGAGTCATTCAGGACCTGCAGCGCGTCCATATAGCGCCACGAATCGGGCATTTTGCGCAGGAAGTGCTGCGCATTCGCGATCAGATGATCGATGATCATTTTGTTGCCCAATTCATTATGACCGTCTCTCTCGTAACTCAAGACACCGTTGAGATGCGGATGCCTGGAAAATACGTTCACCCCATGCAGACGGTAGACGGCGAGCGGGCGGTCGATCACAACGCTGCCTGTCACGACATTGATGCCGCGAAGGAGATAGGCATCCGTGCATCTGCGCAGGGCGGGCAAATCCTTATTGTTCAAGAAAAGCTGAAGCGCGTCCCGGCGAAAACAATTGCCGGAAGTCGGCGCCCACATCCAGTCGCCGGCGTAGCCGGGTTCGACGAGGTGAACTTGGGTTTCGATGGATGCGTCTGGGCTCGGCAGCGGCCAGGCTCCAGGCGCGCTTTCGTCGATCCGCCGCAAGAGACCCGCCCTATTTCCTCGTGCAGACCGGACATATTCGCTCAGGTGGGCAACCGTCCCGAGCACGATGCGCGAATCGACAGCCTGAATCATATCAGACGAGGAGAAACCAACCGGAACGCGCAACGACAGGTGCACGAAAACGTGCGTTTCGACAAAGGTCGCCAACAGATAGTCATCGGCGTCGAGAAAGACGGCATATTCGCCCGCACTCGCCGCAAAGCCTTCCATCGAGGCGAGGCTCTGGCCCCCGTTCTCCTTCCGCCGCACTATTTTCGTGCCCGGATACTGCCTTGCAATATCTTGAAGAACGTCCACGCTCTCATCGGTCGAGGCATTGTCGACAATGATGCACTCGATGTCCGGGTAGGTTTGTTTAAAAACAGAGTCGGCCGCTTGTTTCAAAAAGCGCCCGTAATTGTAATTTACAATAATCACGCTTACCAAAGGCAAGCTGAACTTGTCAATCTTTACGTCACTTGTGTTCTTGCTACGAATTTCCGGATTATCCTCCATCGAGAATTTCCTTCAAAGGTCCAGAAAATCCAAGCTGCTACTTCGTGTCATGAACCATTAGGGAATTGGCGATCTGGTTTGATCTACAATACCAGACAAGGAATATTCCCGGATATGGGGCACGGCCCACTTCCCCCCACCGGCGGCGGACGCCCGCCGCGCCGCCCGCTCCGGGTTCACGAATGCACTCAGACCGCGGCAGAGCCCCCTCGTCATCGCACGATCACATTCTTGAACTGCCACGGATCTTGCCTGTCAATGTCTTCGGGAAACAAAACCGCGCGGCTCTCAAGCGGAGTCCAATTCGTATAGTGCCCCGTCACCGGACCGAGGTAAGGC